>NZ_JBOHCV010000798.1:0-1873 GCF_050698815.1 Streptomyces sp. | reverse complement strand
CCCCCACGCCCACATGTGCTGACGGCCGACCGACGTTCGCCGGCGCGCGGTCAGGCCCCGCCGGGGCCCTTCCCGCCGCCGTGGCCGTGACCGCCGCGGCCCATCTTGTCGGCCTGCTCCTTGGCCTTCTGCGTGCCGCTGCGGATCTGGCTGCTGTACTTGCCCTTGGTCTTCTTGTCGGCCATCTGGCCGGCCTTGTCCAGACCCCTCGTCACCTTGTCGCTGTGCTGGCCCAGCATTCCCTTGACCTTGTCCATGAAGCCCATGGTGGCCACCCTCTTCCTGTGCGGTGTGCCTCAGTGGCGGTTCACTTACGGGCGGTGTCCGCGTCTTCGCTGTCGGCCACTTCCTCGGCGGACTGCTGCTTCGGAATGCCGACATCCTCGGCGTCGTCACCGGCGCCGGCCGCCGCTGCCGTGTCCGGCTGGTCCTCCTGTTCCCTCTGATCCTCGACTGCCCCGTCCCGCGTCATCGACACCGGGGCGGCGCCGGCGGCTTTGCGCCGCGGCGCACCGGAAGAACGGCGGAGAAGCCTTGAAAAGACGCCCATAACTACACTCCAGACCTTACTCACGTGACCGGCATCCGGCGCTCCGGGAGCAGTGCTCCCCCGCGCCTCCGGCGGCACGGTCCCGGAAATCGGCTCTCGGAACCTCGCAACAGGCAACGACCCCGGAAGCGGAGCGTCACGTCGCCCGTTCGGGGTTCGGCTGCGGGAGGGAGGTTTGCGAGACTGGCGGCGTGAACGCCGCACCCGTACCTTCGTCCGCCCGCCGCGCCCCTCCGGTCGTCGCCGTCGTCGGCCCCACCGCCGCCGGCAAGTCAGGCCTGGGCGTCGCGATCGCCCGCAGGCTGGGCGGCGAGGTCGTCAACGCGGACTCGATGCAGCTCTACCGCGGCATGGACATCGGCACCGCCAAGCTGACGCCCGCGGAGCAGGAGGGCGTCCCGCACCATCTGCTGGACATCTGGGACGTCACGGTCGCCGCCAGTGTCGCCGAATACCAGCGGCTGGCCCGGGCCGAGATCGACCGGCTGCGCGCGACGGGCCGGGTCCCGGTCCTGGTGGGCGGCTCGGGGCTGTACCTGCGGGGGGCGATCGACGCCATGGACTTCCCCGGCACGGACCCGGCGGTACGGGCGCGGCTGGAGGGAGAGCTGGCGGCACAGGGCTCCGGCGTCCTGCACGCGCGGCTGGCGGCGGCCGACCCGGGGGCCGCCCGCGCGATCCTGCCCAGCAACGGCCGCCGTATCGTGCGCGCACTGGAGGTCATCGAGATCACCGGCCGCCCCTTCACGGCGAACCTGCCCGGGCACGAGGCCGTCTACGACACGGTCCAGCTCGGCGTCGACGTGGCACGTCCCGAGCTGGACGCCCGCATCGCCGCACGGGTGGACCGGATGTGGGAAGGCGGGCTGGTGGCGGAGGTACGGGCGCTGGAAGCGGCCGGACTGCGCTCGGGCCGTACGGCGTCGCGGGCGCTGGGCTATCAGCAGGTACTCGCCGCGCTGGCCGGGGAGTGCACCGAGCAGGAGGCGCGCGAGGAGACGGTGCGCGCCACCAAACGCTTCGCGCGCCGCCAGGACTCGTGGTTCCGCCGGGATCCGCGTGTGCACTGGCTGAGCGGTGCCGCGACGGACAGGGCGGAGCTGACCGGAAAGGCGCTGGCGTTGCTGGAGGAAGCGGTCACAGCCTGATCCTCTCCTGGCGCGCGCCACGCACGAAACGGCCCCCGACCAACTTGCCTGACGCTGTTGGTTTATTCGGGGGTGGCTTTTACTCGGCCCTGCTGAGCTTTGGCTCGGTGGGGCCGAGTGCTGCGAAGTGGCTGGTGCGGGTGCGGGCTCGTGGTGTGCTGGTGAGGTGGGCGTC
>NZ_JBOHCV010000797.1:0-11115 GCF_050698815.1 Streptomyces sp. | reverse complement strand
GTCCCGGTGCCCCCGCCCCCGCCCGCGCTCGCCACGGCCCGCCCGGTCGCGGACAGTACCCAGGCCGGCAGGTCCAGGTCCGAGCCGAGCAGGTCCAGTACGACGTCGGGCCCGCCGCCCGCTGGGCCGGAGGACATCATGCGCCGGTGCCGGTCCACGACGGCCGCCAGGTCACCGGCCCGCTCGGTGGAGACCTGCCGCACCACGTGTTCGGTGAGGGTGGCGAAGGCGACGTCCTCGACGACCGCGAACAGCGGCAGCCGGTGCCGGGCACAGGCCACGACGAGGTCGTCGGGCACCGTGCCGAACTCGGCCTCGCCCGCCGCCAGTCCGGCGACCCCGGCGGCCACGAGGATGCGCACGAAGGGCTCGGAGTCGGAGGCGGCCCGGTGCCAGGCCAGACCGGTGAGCACCAGCTCGCCGCCGGAAAGGTAGCGGCTGGGGTCGCGCAGGTCGGTCGTCATGACTCCGCGGACCGTACGGTCCAGCTCGTGCTCCCCCCCGAGCAGGCGGAGACCGAGGGAGCGGTTCTCCAGGAGTGCGCGCAGCCGCATGCTGTTCCTCCTGGTCGGGGCCATTGGCGTGGAGCGGATCCGGGTCGCCGGTGGATCGCGCGAGTGATCAGCTCTCCGGCGTTCGTTCGAATCTACAAGACGGGGCCGACGACCGGGCGAGCGCTTCATGGTTTCGGTGACTGCCCCCCGCTGGGCATGCATCGGTCTACTGAGACATGACGGCCCGCACCGGGCGATCGGACGACGAACGGCCTGCCCGGACGACCTGGACGACCTGAGCGAATCGAGAAGCCACCAATGGAGTTCCTGCGCCCCGCCGGCTGGGAGGAGGCGCTCGCCGCGAAGGCCGAGCACCCCACCGCTGTGCCCATCGCGGGCGGCACCGACGTCATGGTCGAGATCAACTTCGACCAGCGCCGCCCCGGCCACCTGCTGGACCTGAACCGCATCACCGAGCTGCACGAGTGGGAGGTCGGGGCGGAGGACGTGCTGCTGGGGGCCTGTGTGCCGTACACGCGGATCATCGAGCGGCTGGGCACGGAGCTGCCGGGCCTCGCGCTGGCCTCCCGCACCGTCGGTTCTCCGCAGATCCGCAACCGGGGCAGCGTCGGCGGCAACCTCGGAGCCGCGTCCCCCGCGGGTGACTGCCACCCCGCGCTGCTCACCGCCGGCGCCGAGGTCGAGGCGGAGTCGGTGCGCGGTACCCGCCGCATCCCGGTCGAGGACTTCTTCACCGGGGTCAAGCGCAACGCGCTGGCCCCCGACGAGCTGATCAAGCGGGTGCACATCAGGAAGGCGACCGGACCGCAGCAGTTCTCCAAGGTCGGCACCCGCAACGCCATGGTCATCGCCGTCTGCGGCTTCGGTATCGCGCTGCACCCGGGGACCCGCACGGTGAAGGCGGCCGTCGGCTCCGCGGCGCCGACCCCTTTCCGGGCGACTGCCGCCGAGGACTTCCTGACCGCGGCGCTGGCCGAGGAGGGCTGCTGGGACAGCGGCGGCGCGGTGCCGCCGTCCGTGGCCCGGCGGTTCGCCGAACTGTGCTCGGCGGCCTGCAATCCCATCGACGACGTACGCGGCACCGCCGCCTACCGTCGGCACGCGGTCGGCGTCATGGCCCGCCGGACGCTGGGCTGGGTCTGGGACGGCTACCGCGCGGCCGGCACCGGCACCGGCCCCCGCACCGCCCGTACCGACGAAGGAGGCGCCCAGTGCGCGTGACATTCACCGTCAACGGACGGCAGCACGAGGCCGACGACGTGTGGGAGGGCGAGTCCCTGCTCTACGTCCTGCGCGAGCGGATGGGCCTGCCCGGTTCGAAGAACGCCTGTGAGCAGGGCGAGTGCGGTTCCTGTACGGTCCGGCTCGACGGCGAGCCGGTCTGTGCCTGCCTGGTCGCCGCCGGTCAGGTCGAGGGCCGCGAGGTGCTCACCGTCGAGGGGCTGGCCGACCACGCCAGGCAGCGTGCGGGCGCGGGGCACAGCGGTGGCATGAGCGCCGAGGACCGGCTCTCGCCCGTGCAGGAGGCGTTCATCGACGCGGGCGCCGTGCAGTGCGGGTTCTGCACCCCGGGGCTGCTCGTCGCCGCCGACGAGCTCATCGAGCGCAACGCACAGCCCTCCGACGCCGACATCCGCGAGGCCCTCTCCGGGAACCTGTGCCGCTGCACCGGCTACGAGAAGATCCTCGACGCGGTGCGGCTCGCCGCGGCGCGTGCGGACAGTGCCGACAGTACGGACAGTACGGACGGGGTGGCCTGAGATGACCGACGCGGCCCGCACCTTCCCCACCACGATCACCCAGACCAGCCCCACCAGGGGCGGCATCGGCGAATCCACGCTGCGCCCCGACGGCACCCTCAAGGTCACCGGCGACTTCGCCTACTCCTCCGACCTGTGGCACGAGGACATGCTCTGGGGCTGCACCCTGCGCAGCCCGTACGCGCACGCCGAGATCCGCTCCGTGGACATCTCCGAAGCGCTCAAGACGCCCGGCGTGTACAGCGTCATGACCCACGACGACCTGCCCGCCACCACCCACTTCGGGCTGGAGATCCACGACCAGCCCGTGCTGGCCAAGGACCGGGTCCGCTACCACGGCGAGGCCGTCGCCATCGTCGCCGCCGATCATCCGGAGACCGCGCGCCGCGCCGCCGCCAAGATCCGCGTCGAGTACGCAGAACTCCCGCCCGTACACGACGAGGAGAGCGCCACCGGCGCGGGTGCGACCGTGCTGCACCCCGGCCGCGACGACCACCACGCGGCGCACGTGTCGCACCCCAACATCGTCCACCGGCAGCCCATCGTGCGCGGCGACGTCGCGGCGGCGAAGGCGGAGGCCGACGTCGTCGTCCGCCACGACTACGAAGTGGGCATGCAGGACCAGGCCTTCCTCGGCCCGGAGTCGGGCCTGGCCGTACCGGCCGAGGACGGCGGCATCGACCTCTACATCGCCACCCAGTGGCTGCACGTCGACCGCGACCAGCTCGCCCCCGTCCTGGGCCTCCCCGCCGACAAGGTGCGGCTGACCCTCTCGGGCGTCGGCGGCGCGTTCGGCGCCCGGGAGGACCTGTCCATGCAGGCCCACGCGTGCCTGCTGGCGATGGCGACCGGCAAACCCGTCAAGATCGTCTACAACCGTTACGAGTCCTTCTTCGGGCACGTGCACCGTCACCCCGCCAAGCTCACCTACGAGCACGGCGCCACCCGTGACGGCAGGCTGCTCTACATGACGTGCCGCATCGTGCTGGACGGCGGCGCGTACGCCTCCTCCTCCCCGGCCGTCGTCGGCAACGCGGCCTCGCTCAGCGTCGGCCCCTACGTCGTCGACAACGTCGACATCGAGGCGCTCGCCCTCTACACCAACAACCCGCCGTGCGGTGCCATGCGCGGCTTCGGTGCGGTACAGGCGTGCTTCGCCTACGAGTCGCAGATGGACCGGCTCGCAGAGGCCCTGGAGATGGACCCCGTCGAACTGCGGCAGCGCAACGCCATGTCGCAGGGCGCGCTGCTGCCCACCGGCCAGCGGGTCGACGCCCCCGCCCCGGTCGCCGAGATCCTGCGCCGGGTCAAGGCGCTGCCGATGCCGCCCGCGAAGCAGTGGGAGAGCGGTGCCGCCGGCGGGCAGCCGACTGGCGGCACGGGCGTGGACGTACGGGCGCTGCCCGGCGGTCTGTCCAACACCACCCACGGCGAGGGCGTGGTGCGCGGCGTCGGCTACGCCGTCGGCATCAAGAACGTCGGCTTCTCCGAGGGCTTCGACGACTACTCCACCGCACGGGTGCGGCTCGAAGTCGTCGGCGGCGAAGCCGTCGCCCTCGTGCACACCGCGATGGCGGAGGTCGGCCAGGGCGGCGTCACCGTACACGCGCAGATCGCCCGCACCGAACTGGGCGTCTCCGGCGTGACCATCCACCCGGCCGACACCCAGGTCGGCTCCGCGGGCTCCACCTCCGCCTCCCGGCAGACCTACATGACGGGTGGCGCGGTGAAGAAGGCGTGCGAGGCCGTGCGGGAGCGGGTGCTGGAGCGGGGCCGGGCCACGCTCGGCAGCCACCACCCCGCCTGGGCCGCCGCGGAACTCCTGCTGGAGGGCGGCAAGATCGTCACCGACGGGGGTGAGGTGCTCGCCGCACTGACGGAGGTGCTGGGGGAGGAGGCGTTCGAGGAGGAGGTGGAGTTCCGGCACCGGCCGACCGAGCCGTTCGACCTCAAGACCGGGCAGGGCTTCGGACACGTCCAGTACTCCTTCGCCGCGCACCGTGCCGTGGTCGAGGTCGACACCGAACTCGGCCTGGTCAAGGTCGTGGAGCTGGCCTGTGCCCAGGACGTCGGCAAGGCGCTGAACCCGCTGTCGACCGTCGGGCAGATCCAGGGCGGTACGACGCAGGGCCTGGGCCTCGCCGTGATGGAGGAGATCGTCGTCGATCCGGGCGCGAAGGTGCGCAACCCCTCCTTCACGGACTATCTGATTCCCACCATCCTCGACACCCCCGCCATCCCCGTCGATGTCCTCGAACTCGCCGACCCGCACGCCCCGTACGGGCTGCGCGGCGTCGGTGAGGCGCCGACCCTCTCCTCCACCCCCGCGGTCGTCGCCGCCATCCGTGCCGCCACCGGTCTCGCCCTGAACCGGGTGCCGGTACGGCCGGAGCACCTGACCGGCACGTAGGCACTCAACCGCTCAACCCTCAACCGCTCAATTGCTCACGTTCGTCTCGGGCCGTCCCCCGGGTCGTGCACATCCCCGAAAGTTGGGAGTCAGCACATGACCCAGTCACGAGTGGAGCCGGAAACCCCGGCTCAGGACGCGGCGGGCTCCGGCCCGCGCCCGCCCGCCCGACGGTCCCGGCTCGACCGGTACTTCCACATCTCCGAACGGGACTCCACTCTCGCCCGTGAGGTGCGCGGCGGCATCACCACCTTCATGGCGATGGCCTACATCGTCCTGCTCAACCCGGTGATCCTCTCCGTCCCCGACGCGGAGGGGGCCACTCTCGACGCCGGCCAGGTCACCACGGCGACCGCCTTCGCGGCGGCGGCGACCACCCTGGTGATGGGCATCGCCGGCAACGTTCCGCTGGCGCTGGCCGCCGGGCTGGGCGTCTCCGCGGTGCTGGCCTTCCAGGTCGCCCCGGAGATGACCTGGCCGAACGCGTTCGCCATGTGCGTCATCTACGGCGCCGTGATCATCCTGCTCGTCGTCACCGGCCTGCGGCGGCTCATCATGGACGCCATACCGGCGGCGATGAAGCACGCCATCACCATGGGCATCGGCCTCTTCGTCACCCTCATCGGCCTGGTCCAGGCCGGCTTCGTCACCAGCATGCCGGGCCCCGGCGGCGTCGCCGGCGCCAAGCCCGTCCAGCTCGGCACCAGCGACCTGCTCACCGGCTGGCCGGTGCTGTGCTTCGCCGTCACCGTGCTGCTCATCTTCGCCCTGCAGGTACGCCGGGTGCCCGGCGCGATCCTCATCGGCATCGTCGGCGGCACCGTCGTGGCGGGGCTGGTGCACCACTTCGCCGGGCTCGGCAAGAAGGACTGGGGCGGCCGGAACGCGCCCGAGATCTCCGGGAGCCTCGTCAGCACCCCCGACTTCGGCCTGTTCGGCAAGGTCTCCTTCGACGGCATGGCCGACGTCGGCGCCGTGACCGTCGGCGTCATCGTCTTCACCCTCGTGCTGGCCGGCTTCTTCGACGCCATCGGCACCATCATCGGCATCGGGCAGCAGGCCGGGCTCGCCGACCGGGAGGGCCGGATGCCGGGGCTGAGCAAGGCCCTGGCCATCGACGGCGCGGGCGGCGTGGCCGGCGGCATCGCCGGAGCCTCCGGGCAGACCGTCTTCGTGGAGTCCACCGCCGGGGTCGGCGACGGCGCCCGTACGGGCCTCGCCAGCGTCGTCACCGGACTCGGCTTCTCGCTGTGCCTGTTCTTCACCCCGCTGGCCCAGATCATCCCGACGCAGGTCGCGGCGGCGGCCCTCGTCGTCATCGGCGCGATGATGATGACCAGTGCCCGGCACATCGACTGGAACGACCCGGCGACCGCGATCCCGGTGTTCCTCACGACGGTGCTGATGCCCTTCACGTACTCCATCACGGCGGGCATCGCCGCCGGCTGCGTCTCGTATGTTCTGATCAAGGCCGTCCAGGGCAGGTGGCGTGAACCGGGCCGGCTGATGTGGGTGCTGGCGGCGGTCTTTCTCGCCTACTTCGCCCTCAGCCCCATCGAGGGCTGGCTGGGCGTGCGGTAGCCGCCACGTCCGTACGTACCGACGAAGGAAGCACCAAAGATGCTGGACATCGCCGCTGAACTGCACCGCTGGTGCGAGGAGGGGCGCGACTTCGCCGTCGCCACCGTCGTGGCGGCCGTCGGCAGCGCGCCCCGGCCACCGGGTGCCGCGCTCGCCGTCGACGGTGCCGGGGAGGCGATCGGCAGCGTCTCGGGCGGCTGTGTGGAGGGCGCGGTCTACGAGCTGTGCCAGGAGACCCTCTCCTCCGGCCGCGCCGTGCGGGAACGGTTCGGCTACAGCGACGAGGACGCCTTCGCCGTCGGGCTCACCTGCGGAGGCGTCATCGACATCCTGGTGACGCCGGTACGGGCGGGCTCCGAGGTACGCGCGACCTACGCCGCCGTGCTGGCCGCCGCCGCGCGGGGGGAGGCGGCGGCCGGCGCCCGGGTGGTGGCCGGCCCGGACGAACTGCTGGGCCGCGCCCTGTACGTACCAGCCGAGGGCGACGCCTCCGGCACGCTCGGCGGCTCCGCCGCGCTGGACACGAGCGCCGTCGCGGAGACCCGCGCCCTGCTGAACGCGGGCCGTACGGCCACCGTCGAGACCGGCGCGGAGGGCGGCCCCCCTGGCACGGGAGCCCGCGCGGCGGCCGAGGGGAGTATTCCCGACTGCGGCCCCACGGTCACGCTGCTGGTCGAGTCGAGCGCCCCGCCACCACGGATGCTGGTCTTCGGCGCGATCGACTTCGCCAGCGCGCTGGTGCGTACCGCCGCGTTCCTCGGCTACCGGGTCACGGTCTGCGACGCCCGCCCCGTCTTCGCGACCCGGGCCCGCTTCCCCGAGGCGGACGAGGTGGTCGTTCAGTGGCCGCACCGCTATCTGGACTCCCAGCAACTGGACGCCCGTACGGTCGTGTGCGTCCTCACCCACGACGCCAAGTTCGATGTCCCGCTGCTGGAACGGGCGTTGCGGCTGCCGCTCGCCTACGTCGGCGCGATGGGCTCCCGCCGCACCCACCTGTCCCGGCTCGCCCAGCTGCGCGATGCGGGCCTCACCGAGCCGGAACTGGCCCGCCTGCACTCGCCGATCGGGCTCGACCTCGGTGCCCGTACGCCGGAGGAGACGGCGCTGTCCATCGCCGCGGAGATCGTCGCGTCCCGCCACGGCGGCAGCGGCCTCCCCCTGACGGGCGCCCACACCCCCATCCACCACCCCGCCCCGTCGGGCGCGGTCAGGTGAACCCCCGGCCGGTTCACGTCGTGTGACGCGCGATCACGCGGCGACGGGCCCGTGGTGGCGTCCGTCGAGCAGGGCAAGGCCCACCGCTGTGATGGCGTGATGCACCGCGTTGCGCCGGCGGCTGCTGGAGATCAGACCCGCGCCGCGCAGCACGGACGCGTGCTCGCTGGCGGAGGAGAGGGAAACCCCTGCCCGCCGGGCCAGTTCGCTGGTCGTGCAGTCGCCGCCGACGGACTGCAGTACGGCGGTCCTTGTGTGCCCGAGAAGCCGGGCGAGATGGGCGGTGTCCGCGTTGTCGGCCAGTGACGCCGTGGGTCCTGTCGAGTGCGTTGTCGTGGCCGGATACACGAGCGTCGGCGGCAAGGACGTGTCGGCCAGCGCGACAGGCGTACGGCGGCAGAAGTACGACGGGATCACGAGCAGCCCACGGCCTTCGAGCTGGAGGTCACGGTCGACGGGGTACTCGCACTCCAGCACGGGCGGTCGCCATCGGATGCCGTGTCCGAAGGTGCGGAGCATCGCCTCGGTGCCTCTGTACCACTGGGTGCGGGCGAGCTGAGCGCGGTCGGCTTCGATCCGGGCGCGGAGGCGATGCCACGTCGCGCCCAGGGCGATGCGCTGGTAGTCGCGCAGCGCCGTGCCCAGTCGGCTCAGTGCCGGCGCGGCACCCTCCCCGACCGAACGGGTCCAGGGATCGAGGGGGCCGTTTGCCCCCAATCTGCCGATCTCACTGCGCAGTTGGCTCCGAGGTGTCGAAAGCAAGGCGTCCAGCCCGGCCTCGAAGCCTTCGGCGGCTCCGGCGGGTGTGAGGAAATCGGGGCAATAGCCGCGGGCGGGAACGAGCGGAATCAGCAGACGCAGCGGCTCCGCGGCCTGCTGTGCGACGTGCTTCCGCCAGTCGGCCGGAACAGAGTCCGGCCGGCGCTCCTGCATTCGATGCAGGCTCAGGACGGATTCCCACAGCGGATCCGGTCCGTCGGCGATCCGCGTACGGGCCAGGTCTCCGGAAGTGAAATGTACGCGCAGCATGTGTCCCCCGATGTACCAGACGTGCTCGCCGCTTCAGCCGAGCGGCCTCTCGGCATGCAGTGACCTTGCTGTCCCGTTCGGCGCTGCGGCAAGGCGAACTCGGGACTTGGGACAACGGGACATCTCGCGACGTGTGAGCTGCTAGTTTTGTTGAATGTGGGACGAGTTGACTCGGCGTCCCACAGCTCACGGGGGTAAGGGGGGCCGCGATGTCGTCCGGTACGGGAACACCTGGACTGTTACCGCTGGCGGAACAGCTGGAGGAGCTGAAGCAGCGCAGCGGACGCAGCTACGCCGCGCTGGCCCATCGCACGGGCCTCAGCCGATCGACACTTCACCGCTACTGCCAAGGCGCCACTCTGCCGGGCACTTTCGGGGTGGTCGAGTGCGTCGCCCGCGTCTGCGGCGCCAGTGAGGCGGAGCTGGACCGGCTCTACCGGGCGTGGCGCTCGGCGATCGCCGCGCAGGAGCAGGAGCAGGAGCAGGAGCAGAAGCAGGAGGGTGAGGCGGAGCCGGACCTCCAGGACCAGGCGGTCGCGGAGGAGGGCGGCACCCCCGTTCCGCTGCGTACGTACTTCCTGCTGCGGGCGGCGGCACTGCTGGTGGCCTTCGTCGTCACCTCGACGGTGACTGCGACCTCGTATGTGGGCGGCTGGGCCGACAACGTCGCAGCCGGTACCGACGCCGGTACCGGCAGCACAGCGGGAGGCCCGGAGTCCGACGAGCAGCAGCCCGAGGGGCCGCTCTGGTCCGTGGCGCCGCGCCCGGTGGACCCGGAGTTCTTCGGTCAGACACTGAACACCGATACCGGAGAGATGCCCGGCTTCCGCACCGGTGCCGTGCGGCTGTGGAACAGCAACACCCGCTGGGGCGGCATCGAGCGCCGGCGCCGCCATTACGACTGGACGATCCTGGACCGGATGGTCAAGAGTGCCGGACGGGACGGGCTGCCGGCCCTGTTCACTTTCGGCGGCACACCCCTGTGGGCGGCCCCGGACGGCCGCAAGTCCGCCTTCCCGGACTCGATGGCCTCGCCTCCCGACGACCTGGACGACTGGGACCGCTTCGTCGAGAAGGTCGCCCAGCGCTACCGTGACCGCATCGAGTCGTACGAACTGTGGGACTACCCCAGCGACCGGCATCACTACGCCGGAAGCCTCACGACACTCGCGGACATGGTCGAGCGGGCCTCCAGGATCATCCGCCAAGTGGATCCCGGGGCGGTGATCGCCTGCCCGTCCTTCGGGGGACTGTGGACCAGGCAAGGTCTGGAACGGCTGCGGAAGTTCGCGCGGACCGGCGCCTACGAAAGCTGCGACGTCGCGGCGCTGAAGCTGCCTCCCCGCAGGCCCGACGGCCGTCCCGAGGAGATCATCGAACTCGCTCGCACTGTGCACCGCATCTTCTACGAGGACGGCATCGCCAACATCCGGCTGTGGAACACCGGTCCGGACCGAGACATCGGTGTGGCTCCGCCGCTGGAGGCCCGGCGTGCCCGCGACTACGCGGTGCGCTTCTACCTGGCGGGGCTCTTCAGCCGGCCGTACGGCATGACGAGGATGTACTTCTACAGCTGGGGGAGCAGGGACCTCCCTCTCGTGGTCCAGCCGGTCGGCGGGCCCCCGACGGAGGCCGGGCGGCGGATGGAAGGCCTCATGGAGTGGCTCGACGGCGCCAAGATCGCCTCCTGCGGCCGCGGCGCGCAGATGGGCCTGGCGGAGGGTGCGTACACCTGCCGGTTCGAGCGCGCGGGCAAGCCGCTGGATGTGCTCTGGACGACGCGGGGGCGCGCCGAGGTGACTCTGGAGAAGGGCGCGTACCGCCTGCGTCACCTGGACGGCAGGAAGGCGGGAGTCCGCGCAGGTGAACGGATCGGCTTCGACGAGGAGCCGGTGCTGATCGAACACCGGTGAATGCCGGCGCGGCCTTCCTGTACGGAACACGGCGGTGCTGTTTCGCCCCCGCCCGGAACACCTGGTCCGCCGCAGCGGCATTCGGGACCTTGGATCCGTCAGGGGGAGCACCGGCCCGGTAAAACGGTGCGGATCGGAGAGAATCATGCTTGCGCCGAAGAAGGTCCTCGTCGGCATCGGGGCCGCCGCGTTGATCGCCACCGGCGGCGGCGTCACGGCCACGGCCGCGCAGCCGGTCGCCGACACCACCAAGCCCACCGCCTCCACACCCGGCCAGCACGCACTCGGCAAGGGCGGCTATTCCAAGGCCAGTCGCAGCTACGCCTACGGATCGGCCAAGTGGACGTGGAAGGGCGCCGGCAAGACCAGCGGGATCAGGGTGCACATCAACGACAAGAGCTGCCGTGACGGCTACGACACCTTCGCCTTCATGCAGTTCAAGTCCGCTCGCAACGGTCAAGTCATCACGGGGAAGAGCCGGGTCCGGGACTACAACCGGAACTGCAAGGGCAACGGCGTCACCCGCACGATCCCCGCCTTCACGGACGGATTCGACGTCCGGTACGCCCGCGTGCGGGTGTGCAAGAACGATTCGTGGGGCAGCGGAGACACCTGCGCCAAGGGCGACTGGCACCGCAACCCCTACGCGTAAACAGCACGGCCCCTACGTGCCCGGCTCTCCCTCGAAG
>NZ_JBOHCV010000796.1:0-2376 GCF_050698815.1 Streptomyces sp. | reverse complement strand
GCGCCGACCTGACCGCCTGGCTCGACGAGGGCCGGATCAGGGCCGTCGGCCCCCATCAGCGGCTGTGGCAACTCGCGGACTACCGCGCGGTGTTCACGGAACCTGACGAGGACGAGTACGAGGGGCGTACGCCATGACGGGCTCGACCTCGCCGCACCGGCGGGCTCCCCTGCGCACCGGCCTCGTCAGGGCCGGGCTGCGCTTCCTGGCCCGGCGTCCGCACGCGCTGGCCACGCTGGCGGGCTGGTCCGTGCTGGAGGCGGCGCACTCCTTCGCGCTCGGATTCGGGGTCGCCCACGCACTCGACGACGGCTTCCTCGCCGGCGACGTGGCCGCCGGACTGGGCTGGCTCGCACTGACCGCCGTCGCCGTGGTGCTCGGCGCCGTGGGCACCGGGCGGGTGTACGGGGCGGTGGCCGCGCTGGCCGAGCCGCTGCGGGACCTTCTGGTGCACCGCGTCGTAGGGCAGGCCCTGGGCGCGGACGCCGGCGCGGGAGTGGAGGCAGGGTCGGGGGACGCGGGCCGTGGCGGCAGTGCGGTCGTCTCCCGGCTGACACATCAGGTCGAAATCGCGCGGGACAGCTTCGCGGGCCTGGTGATGGTCTCCCGCTCCTTCGTCTTCTCGGCCGCGGGCGCGCTGTTCGGGCTGCTCTCCCTGGCACCGCTGCTGCTGTTCGTCGTGCTGCCACCGCTCGTCTGCGGGCTCGCCCTCTTCTTCATGTCGCTGCGTCCGATGGCCCGTCGGCAGCAGGCGTTCCTGGTGGCGGACGAGGACATCGCCCAGGCTCTGGGGACGACGTTCTCGGGGCTCCGGGACGTCGTCGCCTGCGGTGCGGAGGAACGCATGCGGATCGCCGGCGTCCGGTGTATCGACGCCGAACGGCGGGCCGCCGACCGGCTGGCCCGGTGGGGCGTCACGCGGGCGCTGGCGCTGGGAGTCGGCGGGCGGCTGCCCGTCGTGCTGCTGCTGGTCCTCGCACCGTGGCTGCTCTCCCGCGGCGTGACCGCGGGCGCGCTCGCCGGTGCGCTGACCTATCTGACCCACGTGCTGCTGCCCGCACTGCAGAGCCTTGTCCATGGTCTGGGCGGTGCCGGCGCGCGCCTCGCCGTGGTCATCGGCCGCCTCCGTCGGCCGCCGACCGCAGCGGCGCAGCCGCAGCCGCTGCCGCAAGCACAGTCACAGCCCGAGCCGTTCGCGCCCTCGGTGCCCCTACGACGTTCGGACGGCTTCCGCGTGCCGGGCTCCCGCTCCGCCGCACCGCCCCCGGCGGCGCTCGAGATGCGCGGGGTCTCCTTCGGCTACGGAGCGGGCGCCGCCCCGGTCATCGACGATCTCTCACTCCTCGTTCCGGCGGGTGGCCATCTCGCCGTGGTGGGTCCGAGCGGGATCGGCAAGTCCACCCTGACCTCCCTCGTCGCCGGGCTGCTGAGACCCGGCTCGGGTGAGATCCGGCTCGGCGGCCGGCCCGTGGCCCTGACCGGACCCGGCGCACTCGGCGGCGAGCGGGTGCTGATCCCGCAGGAGGCGTACGTCTTCTCCGGCAGCGTCCGCGCGAATCTCGGCTATCTCTGCCCCGTCGAGCCCACGGACGAGGCGCTGTCGGCGGCCACTGCGGCGGTGGGTGCCGAGGCGCTCGTACGCCGGCTCGGCGGCCCGGACGGCGCCGTGGACCCGGCGGCGCTGTCGGCGGGTGAGCGGCAGCTGCTCGCCCTTGTCCGCGCCCATCTCTCGCCCGCGCCACTGGCCGTACTGGACGAGGCCACCTGTCATCTCGACCCGGCGGCGGAGGCGCGGGCCGAGCGGGCCTTCGCCGAGCGGCGGTGCCGGGGAAGCGGGCCCGAAGGCGCCCGTACGTACCCCGCAGCGCTCATCGTCATCGCACACCGCATCAGTTCGGCCCGGCGAGCCGGCCGTGTCCTCGTGCTGGACGGTGCGCGGGCCGACTGCGGTACGCACGCCGAACTGCTGGAGCGCTCCGCGCTCTACCGTGACCTGTCGGCGGGCTGGGACCCCTCGGTGTCCCCGTCACAGCCAGCCCGCTCCCTGTGAGATGCGGATGGCGTCGATGCGGTTACGGGCACCGGTCTTACGGGTGATCGCGGACATGTAGTTCCGTACCGTGCCGCCGGCCAGACTCAGCTTGTGGGCGATCTCGGCGACCGTCGCGCCCTCCGCCGCGACCGTCAGTACGGCTAACTCCCGTTGCGTGAGCGGCATCTCCGACGCGTGGATCAGGGCCAGGGCGAGCGAGTCGTCGACGAATCGTTTCCCCCGCGCGACCTGCCTGATGGCCGTCAGCAGCCGCTCGGGCGTGGCGTGGTGATCGAGGAAGCCGAGTGCGCGGGCGTCGAGCGCCCTGCGCAGGGCGCCCGGCC
>NZ_JBOHCV010000795.1:0-9100 GCF_050698815.1 Streptomyces sp. | reverse complement strand
GGCGTCGGGCGCGCTCCGCTGACCGGCCGGGTGGGCAGCGCCGAGTGGAATCTGCTCACCGACGAGGTGTCCTGGTCCGAAGAGCTCTACGGCATCTTCGGGCGCCCCCCCGAAGAGGGTCCGCTCTCGCTGGACGAGCTGCCCTCCTGGGTGCTCCCCGAGGACCAGCCGCTGCTGGCGAGCGCGGTGACCGACTGCCTGGTGGACGGCAGGCCCATCGACCAGGAGTTCCGGATCATGCGCCCGGACCGCGCCGTCCGCAGTCTGCATCTGATGGGCGAACCGGTGCTGGACGACCACGGCGGGACCACCGCCATGTGGACGGTGCTCCGCGACGTCAGCGAACTGCGCCGCAGCGAACTCACCGTCCGCGAGACCGGTGAGACGGCACGTCAGGAGCGGCACGTCGCACGGACCGAGCACCGGGTCGCCGTAGAACTGCAGGAGTCGGTGCTGCCACCGTGGCGGGGTGCGCAACGCGTCCCGCACGCGGGCAGTCACGCCGAGGGGGCACTGGATCTCGCCTCGCACTACCTGCCGTCCGCGACCAGCGCCCTGATCGGCGGAGACTGGTACGACGCGCTCGAACTGCCCGACGGCGCCACACTGCTGTCCGCCGGTGACCTCACCGGACACGGCGTGGCAGCCACCTCCGGGATGGCGATGCTGCTGGGAGCGGTACGCGGGATGGCCGTCGCCGGCGTGGAACCGGGCGCACTGATGGGTCACCTCAACCAACTGCTCGACTCCGCCGCGCAGCCCGCACTGGGCAGTGCGGTGTGCTGCCGCTACGAGCCCCGCGACCGCACGCTCACCTGGGCCCAGGCCGGACATCCGGCACCGCTGCTCTTCCGCGCGGGCGCCGGACGGATCCTGTGCCCGCCCCAGGGCGTGCTGCTGGGCGCGACCTCCGGTGCGGCGTACGGGCAGCGAACCGAACTGCTGCAGCCCGGAGACCTGTTGGTGCTGCACACCGACGGACTCGTTCCGCCCGGCACCCCGCCGGCAGCGGCGGCGGACGAACCGCACGCCGGAACCGAGCGGTTGCTGGCCTTGGGCGCCCGGTTCGCCGCGACCCGTACGGCACAGGAGTGTGTGCGCGTCGTCGTCGAGGAGTTCGGCGGCCGGGAACGCGAGGACGACGCCTGTGTGCTGATCGCCCGCGTCCACGCCTGACCGCTCGCGAACCCGCTCGAACCGCACTGGTCGCCGAACGCTACCTGCGGGGCTGAGCGGCGCGGCTGACCGGGGACGGACAGGCTAAACCTCCCGGAATCCCGCCCCCTTGGGCAGCCGGGCCGGCCTGGGCGTCCTGGGCAACGACTGCTGGATCTCCTCACGAAGGTCCCGGACCATGGCGTGCTCGGCGTACCGCCCGGTCAGCCGGTACATCTCGCGGAGCCGGTCCCAGGTGCGGTGCGAGGAGTTCTCGCCGATGCTGACGAGGGCCAGCCGCGCGTACCGGTCGGCCTGTTCGGGATCGTCCGAGATGAAGCAGGCGGAGGCCAGCGAGATCCAGTCGAAGATCTTCGACCGCCGGCGCTCGTCGACCCGTAGCTCCAAGGCCCGTTTCGCGTGCGCCTCCGCCGTACCCGCCGCCGAGGGGTCGTGCTCCGCGAGAGTGCGGAAGGCCAGCGCCTGCATTCCGTGCAGATCGGCCTCGTCGAACATCTGCATCCAACTCGGCGGTGGTACATCGCCCTTGTCGGACGCGAACAGCTCCTCGGCCTCCCCCAGCGTCCGCCGCATGGCCTGGCCTCTGCCCATCGACGCCTGAGCCCATGCCTCGATGGTGTGCAGCATCGCCCGCGTGCGCGGCAGCGTCTCCTCGCCCGAGCCGGCGCGGGCCAGTTTCATGAGATCGAGTGCGTCGTCGGGCCTGCCCAGATGCACCATCTGGCGGGCCGCGCGGGAGACGGCTTCGCCGGCCCGCGCCCGGTCGCCGCCCTCGCGAGCCGCGTGGGCGGCGATGACGAAGTACTTCTGGGCCGTTGGTTCCATCCCCACGTCGTGCGACATCCACCCGGCGAGCACCGCGAGATTCGCCGCGACCCCCCACAACCGCCGCTGCAGACGGTCGGGATGGTGGTACGCGAGCATTCCGCCCACCTCATTGAGCTGCCCCACCACCGCCTTGCGCTGCAGTCCACCGCCGCGGGCGGCGTCCCAGGCACGGAAGACCTCGACCGAGTGCTCGAGCGCCTCGATCTCCTGCGAGCCCACGGGGGCCGCCTCGTAGCGGTCGAAGGCCGCATGGTCGGCGTACCGGGTGTGGTCGGGGTGAAGGACACCGGCCGCGGGGGCCGGGTCCGTACGGATCCAGTCGTGCAGGGCAGTGGAGAGTGCCGTTCCTGCGGTGAGCGCGGCACCCGCGCCCACCAAGCCGCGTCGGTTGAGCATGAGGTCCATTCCCGTGAATTCGGTGAGGACCTCGGCTGTCCGGTCGGGCGCCCACGGCAGACCGTCCAGACCGGACTGACGCCGTTTCGTACCTTGCCCCGGCTTGCTGAACCCGAGGTCCTCGATGGTCACGACACGGCCGAGTCGCTCGGTGAAAAGAGCCGCCAGCACCTTTGGCACCGGATCGCGCGGGGCCTCCCCCGTGTCGATCCAACGCCGCACCCGCGAGGTGTCGGTCGCCAGCTGCGGGTGGCCCATGGCCGCCGACTGCCGGTTCACGAGCCGGGCGAGTTCGCCCTTGGACCATCCGGAGAGGCCGAAGAGGTCCGCGAGGCGGGTGTTGGGTCCCTTTGTCACGTCAAGCCCCCAGGTTCTCGGCTGAGTTGACAGTAACCGCCGCTCACCGGCCCTGCGAGCATTCGCCAGGGTTCGCCAGGGTTCGCCAGATGGTGTGCCACCCGCGCCCGGGTGTCATGTAGGAACGCGCCACCCCGGCCCGGTCCGGTTTCACGCACTCCCCAGGGTGCGCGGGCCGCCCACCGGACGGGGAGGGCGCAGCGACCTCCGTCGGCGCACGAAGGGATCCTGCTCACCATGCATCCAGCGACGTCCTCCGTGTCCGCACCGTCCACAGCGGCCCCGGCGTCCCCGGCCGTCCCGGGGTTACGGCCGCCACGCACCCCGCCCTACGGCGGCGGCGCCCTGGGCGTACCCACCCCGCGAACGGCCTCCGGACAGGCTGTCCGTGGTCAACCGGGACCGTCGGGGCCACCGCGGCCGCCGAGGCTGACGGGCGGCATCGGACTTCAACCCGTCTCCGGGAGGCTGGACTTGTCCGGCCCAC
Source organism: Streptomyces sp. (assembly GCF_050698815.1). Taxonomy (GTDB): domain Bacteria; phylum Actinomycetota; class Actinomycetes; order Streptomycetales; family Streptomycetaceae; genus Streptomyces. The sequence goes on along the minus strand of NZ_JBOHCV010000795.1, from coordinate 5,856 downwards.
AGGGCGCTCAGCTACGCGCCGCGATCACCTCGATCCACCGGATCTGCCCGGATTTCCACCCGGTGCAGGTGCTCCGCCGGTTCGGCCGTTCCGTGCTGGTGGCCGGCACCGCCGGCCGGAACGCGGTCGTCGCCAAGTGCCTGGTCGACCATTCCCCCGCATGGGCCGAACGGTTCCGGCACGAAATAGCGGCCTATCGCACGTTCGTACGGCATCGGCCGCCGGTACGGGTGCCCCGGCTGGTGGCCGCCGATCCGGACGCCTGCACGCTGCTGATCGAGCGGATGCCGGGCCGGGCGGCGGCCGTCCGGCGTCATCCCTTCGAGGCTCCTCCCCGTGCTGATCTGCGTGCGGTACTCGGAGCGGTCTGCAAGGTCAACCTCTGGCAGCCGCCGCGGTCGATGTTCGACAGGCCGATCGACTATCCGGCCCGGCTCGGGCGCTATCACGAACTGGGGCTGCTGACCGACCGTGACCTGGGCGATCTGCAGAAGCTGCTGCACGGCGTCGCACATGCGGGCGGCGGGCAGGGCGGGACACCGTGGCAGTTCTGTCACGGAGACGCGCTGCTGACCAATGTGCTGCTCGGTCCGGCCGGTCCGGCACTCGTCGACTGGGAACACGCGGGCTGGTATCTGCCCGGGTACGACCTGGCGACGCTGTGGTCCGTGCTCGGGGACGCGCCGTTGGCACGCCGTCAGATCAGCCAGCTCGCGCAGGCCCAGGGCACGGCTGCGCGGGACGCGTTCCTGGTGAACCTGATGCTCGTCCTCACCCGGGAGATCCGTACGTACGAGACCGCCGTCCAGCGCACCATGCGGGACCCCGGGCCACCCACGGCGGGGGCCGGGGGCGGTCAGGACCGGCCGGGTGCGATGTCCACAGGCGAGGAGCAACGGCTGCTGCTGCGGCGGCTGCACGACGACTGCGGGCTCGCGCGCCGAGCGGTGCGCGCCGCTGTCGGCACGCGGTGAGCGGTGACTCAGCTCGTTTCCCGCTGATCCCGTTCGGGCGGGGCGTCACCGGTCTGGACCGGTGACGCCTCGCAGGCCCCGATGGCGCCGCGCCTGACGGAACGCGCGGGGCACGGCTGACGTGCGACTTCTCAGCATCACAGGGTGATTGACGGATGGTCGGACAAACGGTACCTCTGAGGCCTGCTCGCGCCCGCGTGCCACGGAGCTCCGTCCGAGGAGGCCGCATTGCCTGGATTGCCTGGATCCCTTCCTGACGCCCTTGACCCAAGACGTCGTGGCCGGGGCACGCTCGGCCGGCCCGCACCGGGAGGCCGGGCGTCCCGCTCGGTCCGTGCCGCGGTCATCGGCGCGGCCGCGGCGGCGCTGTTGCTTCCGCTGGTCTCCGCCAGTCCGCCGGCAACGGCCGGACAGCGCGACACCTCGGCCCTGCAGCGGGAGTTCACCGATGCCGCGGAGCGCTACAAGGTGCCGCGGAGTGTGCTGCTCGGTGTGTCGTATCTGCAGTCGCGCTGGGACACCCACGACGGCGCCCCCAGTGTCTCCGGCGGCTACGGCCCGATGCACCTCACCGACGCCCGCACGGCGCTCGCCGGGACCGCGCCGCACGCCGGTCACTCCGGTACGGAGGATGCCCGCGGTGACACGGCGCGGCAGGTCCGTACCGTCTCCCACCGCGCCAAGGCCCTCGACACCGACCGCCTCCCGGCCCGGCTGCGCACCGCGGACCGGGCCGCCGAGCTGTCCGGCCTCACCCGGGAGCAGCTGCGCACTTCGCCCGCCGCGAACGTGCGCGGTGGCGCGGCGCTGCTGGCCGCGGCACAGCGGAAGCTGGACCGGCCGCTGAGCTCCGACCCGGCCGACTGGTTCGGGGCGGTGGCCGCCTATCCGGCGGCGGCCGACCGGGCAACCGGAGCCACGTTCGCGAACGACGTGTTCGACGTGCTCCGCTCCGGCGAGACGCGCACCACGGACACCGGGCAGCGGGTCACCCTGCAGGCAGACCCGGGCCTGCGGCCGGACAGCGCGCAGGCGGACGGCCTTAAGAACGCGGCACTGCGGTCGGGAGACAAGGTCAGGCCCGAGTGTCCGAGGACCGTGTCCTGCGAGTGGCTGCCCGCCCCGCACGAGGAGTACACGGACGACAACGGCCAGCCCAACTACGGTAACCACGACACCGCACGGCGCCCCGAGTCCCAGTCCATCGAATACATCGTGATCCACGACACGGAAGGCACCTGGGACACGGTCCTGGACCTGGTCCAGGACCCGACGTATGTGTCGTGGAACTACTCCCTGCGCTCGTCCGACGGCCATATCGCCCAGCACGTACGCGCCAAGGACGTGGCCTGGCATGCCGGCAACTGGTACGTCAACTCGAAATCGGTGGGACTGGAGCACGAGGCGTTCCTCACCGCCCCTGACGCCTGGTTCACCGAGGCGATGTACCGCACCTCAGCGCGGCTCGTGAAGTATCTGGCCGACAAGCACGATATTCCGCTGGACCGGCAGCACATCATCGGCCACGACAACGTACCGGGTGTGACCAGCGCCAACATCCCCGGGATGCACACCGACCCCGGCCCCTACTTCGACTGGCGGCACTACTTCGCGCTGCTGGGCAAGCCGTTCACGGCGAAGGCCGGACCGGACAGCCGGATGGTGACCATCCGGCCGGACTACGACAAGCACCAGCCCGTCTACACCAGGTGTGACAGCTCGGGCGACCCCTGCCCGGCGCACGGCTCCGGTGCGGTAAGGCTGCACACCGAGCCGGACGCCGACTCGCCGCTGGTGAAGGATGTCGGGCTGCGTCCGGGGGGTGGGCCCTCGACGACCGGCGTCAACGACACCGGCGCCCGGGCCAGCACCGGCCAGCAGTACGCGGTGGCGGAGCGCAAGGGGGACTGGAGCGCCATCTGGTATCTCGGCGGGCGCGCCTGGTTCCACAACCCGGAGGACCAGCCGACCGCCGTGCCGACGCGCGGCAAGCTGGTCCTGCCCAAGGCCGGCAAGGACGAGATTCCGGTCTACGGGCGGGCGTATCCGGAAGAGGAGGCGTACCCGGCGGACGTGCCCGTCCAGAAGCTCTCACCGCTGCCGTACAAGATCGCGGCGGGTCAGGCGTACGCGGCCGGCCCGAAACAGCGCGGCGAGTATCTGTTCGCGAAGGTGTTCGACCCGAAAGCCGAGCGCTTCAAGGTGGTGCGCGGTGATCTGGAGTACTACCAGATTCAGCTGGGGCACCGCGTGGCCTTCGTGAAGGCCGACGACGTGCGGGTGGTCAGCTCGTCCTCGTAGCGCGCCCTGAGAGCGCACGGTGCCGGCGAGGGCGGTGTGCACGATGGTGCCACCGCCCTCGTCAACCGGCGCGGACGGGACTACTGCCGGAACAGCTCGGGGGGCAGCGGCTTCAGCAGCGCGTAGAGATCACTGGTGATGGGGCGGTCCCAGCTCGCGATGGTGACCAGCACGCCGTCGCTCCGGTCGAACTGCACACAGGAGATGCGCTCCTCCGAGCACTTCACCCGCCGCACGATCAGCAGATTCTCCTCGTGCATCACCGGGTCGTCCTCGATGCCTACGACCTCGACCGGCTCGTCGTTCTCCAGCGCCGCCAGCAACTGGGCCACTTCGAAAGGCACCTGCTTGTCGGCGACCTCCCGGGCCGGTGAGCCTTCCGGCAGATTGCCGATGATCATGGCCGGCCCACGGCCGCCGAAGAGGTCGTAGCGCAGGAAGACGCCCTGGCAGGTGCCGTCCGGAGCGGGCAGCAGTCCCGCCCCGAGATTGCCGGGCCAGTCGGTCGGGTCCATGGCCAGGACATCGAAGTCAGGACCTGCGGGCACGGCGGCACTGCGGCGGCGGAGGAACGACATGCGGCCATGGTACGTCGCGCCCCGCACCGCCTCCCGCGGGGCGCTGCGGGAGGGCGCACCCCGTGCGGGCTGCCGCCGGTGCGGCTGGATCGACCAGTGCGCGGCAACCCGTTGCCCGCGGCTGTGTGGCGTGCTCGTCCGACGGGATGTCTGCGACGCGCGGCCCGTCAGGTGAGGTCGAAGCGGCCGTCGCGCGCGCCGAGCACGAACGCGTTCCACTCACCCGGGGTGAAGATGACCGCCGGGACCTCGGGAGTGCCGCCGTTCCGCATGGCGATGTAGCCCTCGATGAAGGCGATCTCCACGTCGCCCATCCCCTGGGTGCCCGACTGCCACCGGGCGTGGGTGAGATCGAGGTCGGGCCTCACCGTCGTGCTGGTCATGGTGCGCTCCGCCACGTCCGCGGCTCCTCCCCGTGGGGTCCTGGGGCCGCCAGCGTATCCACGAGTGGCGGCTTACGGACAGGCCCCGTAGGGGCGGGATCGAGCCCCCCGGCCGGGCTCAGAGGATCTTGTCGCCGTTGAAGACGCCGAGGCGTTCGCAGTACAGCTCGACCGGCACTCCGTTGGGGTCCCGCAGGTACAGGCTCTCTTCCACACCCCGGTCAGGGCCGGAGTAGGCGATACCCGCCTCGTCCAGAGCCCGGCGGGCGGCGGCCTGCCGCTCGACGTCCAGGGACAGCGCGATGTGCTGTACGCCGCCGAGGGTCTCGGAGAAGGGGGGATGGTCGTGCCCGGGGAAGTCGAAGAAACCCAGCAGGTTCCCGTTGCCGATGTCGAAGAAGAAGTGGGTCGAGCCGCGGTAGTCGCGGTTCTCCACGATCTCGACGAGGGGGAAACCGAGCAGCTCCTGGTAGAAGCGGATGGTCTCCTCGACGTCCCGGCAGATGAACGCCACGTGGTGGATGCCGCGCGCGGTGGTGGCGGGCCGCTGGGAGATCTCGCGCAGATGACGCGACCGCAGCTCGTCCCGCCGGGTGCGCAGTGCCTCCAGCGCCTTTCCCTCGGGCTCAGCCATGACGGACCTCCTGGCAGAAGTGATTGGCCGTTCAACCAATCACTCTACGGGCGACCCTCACCCCTCCGCGAGGAAGGTCCCCCGCGCAACGCTACGGCACGTCCTTGCCGGCCGGCGGGCCCTGCCGGTGCGCGAGTTCGGACCGGTGGTAGGAGTAGCCGAAGTAGATGACCAGGCCGATCGCGAGCCAGATCGCGAACCGCACCCAGGTCTGTGCTGTCAGGAAGGTGGTCAGCCACAGGGAGGCGGCCACGCCGAGCGCGGGAACCACCGGCATCCAGGGGGTGCGGAAGGTGCGGGGCAGCTCAGGGCGCTTGTAGCGGAGCACGATCACCGCGACGCAGACCACGACGAAGGCCAGCAGGATGCCGATGTTGGTGAGTTCGGCGGCCTCCTCGATCGGCAGGAACCCGGCGATCACGGCGGAGGCGACACCCACGATCCAGGTGACGCGGGTGGGGACGTGCCGGGTGGGGTGGGTCTTGGCGAACCACTTCGGCAGCAGCCCGTCACGGCTCATCGAGAACCACACACGTGTCACGCCGAGCATGAAGGTAAACATCACGGTGAGGATGCCGATGATGGCGCCGACCGCGATGACGTCGGCGATGCCGCTCAGACCGACCGACTTGAAGGCGGTGGAGAAGCCGCTTTCCTTGTCGATGTCGGTGTACTTCTGCATGCCCGTCAGCACCAGGGTGGCCAGCACGTACAGCACCATCGAGATGGCCAGCGAGTAGATGATCGCCTTGGGCATGTGTCGCTGGGCGTCCTTGGACTCCTCGGCGGCGGTGCTCATCGCGTCGTAACCGAACACGGCGAAGAAGACCAGCGAGGCTCCGGTCATCACACCGTTCAGCCCTGACGGCGCGAAAGGGGTGAAGTTGCTGGTCTTGATGTAGAAGAAGCCGACAAGGACAACAACCAGCACGACCATGACCTTCAGCGCCACCACAAAGGTCTCGAACCGGGCCGCGCTCTTGATC
>NZ_JBOHCV010000794.1:0-6008 GCF_050698815.1 Streptomyces sp. | reverse complement strand
TCCCCCACCCCCTCCGCGGCTGACGGAGCTCGCGAGCGCTCGCCGCAGGTGCCCGGCGCCCCGTCCCGGCGGGGTCGGCCGGGCGTCGTGCGGCACGAACAGGACAGCCTGAGCGCGGCGTTCGCCGGCCGGCGCGAAGCCGTCCTTCTCGTCACCGGCGAGCGCGACTCGCGGCCTGCCCACGATTCGCCCTCTCCCCGGCTTCGCCGGAAGACTCCATGCCCCCGAGGGGCGGAAACCGGCGTGCCGGGTGCACGGTTCGAGGGGCGGCGGCTCCTCACGCCGGCAGGTGCGCCCCGTACCGTACGCTTCGCCAACATGAGTGACCGCACCCTGGACCTGGATGACTTCTCCGATCTCATCGAGCGCCCGCACGGCGGACTGCGCCGGGATGCCGAGGAGCGGAGGGCGCGGACCGCGTTGCCGGCGCAGGCGCTGGGCCGGCTCGACGATCTGGGCGAGTGGCTGACGGCCGCTCAGGCCCGGGTCCCCGTCGACCCGGTGCGGCACCCGCGCATGGTGGTCTTCGCCGGCGATCACGGCGTGGCCGGACTCAACGTCTCGGCCCGGCCCGGCGGCACCGCGCACACGCTCGTACGGGCGGCGCTCGACGGCACCTCGCCCGCCGCGATCCTCGCCGGCCGCTTCGGCGTACCGCTGCGCGTCGTCGACATGGCGCTCGACTGTGATCCGGCGGAGCTTCCCGCCGAGGTGACCAGGCACCGGGTGCGGCGCTCCTCGGGGCGGCTGGACATCGAGGACGCCCTCACCGCCGAGGAGGCGGACGCGGCCTTCCGTACGGGCATGGCCGTCGCCGACGAGGAAGCGGACGCGGGCACCGACCTGGTCGTGCTGGGTGACCTCTCGGTGGGCGGAACGACCGCCGCCGGCACGCTGATCGCCGCACTCTGCGGCACGGACGCCTCCGTCGTCACCGGCCGCGGCGGCGACGGGATCGACGACCTCACCTGGATGCGCAAGTGCGCCGCCATCCGGGACGGGCTCCGCCGCGCCCGCCCCGTACTCGGCGACCAGTTGCGGCTGCTCGCCACGGTCGGCGGTGCCGACCTCACCGCGACCACCGGCTTTCTGCTGCAGTCCGCCGTGCGCCGCACGCCCGTGATACTCGACGGTGTCGTCTCCGCGGCCTGCGCGCTGGTCGCCCAGCGCGTCGCGTTCCGCGCTCCCGACTGGTGGCTGGCCGGACACGCGAGCAGCGAGCCCGCGCAGGCCAAGGCGCTGGACCGGATGGCGCTCGATCCGCTGCTCGACCAGCGGATCGCGGTGGGCGGGGGAACGGGCGCGCTGCTGGCCCTGCCGCTGGTGCAGGCGGCCGCGGAGCTGGCGGCGCTGCTGCCCGTACGCGCGGAGGACGACGCCGAGGAGACCCAGGACGCCCAGGACGCCGTGTCCGAGGACGACGACGCCAACGCCCCCACCCTCGACGCCACATGACGACGCGCCGGCCCGCGGTCCCATGAACGCCACACCCCCGGACGACACCGGCAGCACCGGCAGCCCTGCAACCGCTCAGGACGGTCTGCGGTTCGCCCTGGGCACGCTGACCGTGCTGCCCGTACGCGTGGCGCGCTGGGACCGGGACACCGCGCGGCACGGAATGGTGTGGGCGCCGCTGGCCGGGCTGGTCGTGGGACTGGCGGCCGCCGCTGCCGGTGCCGTGCTGCTGGCGCTCGGCACCTCGGCGCTGCTCGCCGCCGTCGTCTCCCTGGCCGTGCCCGCCGTCCTCACCCGCGGGCTGCATCTGGACGGCCTCGCGGATGTCGCCGACGGGCTGGGCAGCGGGAAGCCCGCCGAGGACGCGCTGCGGATCATGAAGCAGTCGGACATCGGCCCGTTCGGTGTGCTCACGCTCGTCTTCGTGCTGCTGGCACAGGTCGCGGTGGTGAGCGAGCTGTACGCGGAGGACGGCTGGGCGCACGGCGCCCTGGCCGTGGTCGTTGCCGCCGTCACGGCACGCACGGCACTCACCCTGGCGGCTCGTTCGGGTGTCCCGGGCGCCCGCCCGGAGGGGCTGGGCGCCACTGTCGCGGGGACGGTGCCCGTACGTACCGCCGTTGCCGTGGCCGCCGCGGTCACCGTCCTGTCGGCACTCGCCGGAGCCGCCGTCCCGTGGGGGGACGCGCTGTACGGCGCCGTGCCGCGCGCCCTCGCCGTGGTCCTCGGGGTGCTCGCCGCCGAGTTGCTGCTGCGGCACTGCCGTCGGCGCCTGGGCGGCGTGACCGGCGACGTCTTCGGTGCGCTGGCCGAGACGGCGGCCACGGCATCCCTGGTGGTGCTCGCCCTCGGTTGACGCCGCCGCCCCGCCGCAGAGCCGCAGAGCCGTCAAGGGGCCCCGGCCCGGGGCGCCTTGGCGGACCCACGGAATCCGCGAAAGGGGGCGGGTGCGGCCGAGGTGCGTATGGTCACCCGCACACAACGGTCTACGCGGGCATACGATGCCCGATGTGCCGGAAGCCTTCACCCGTGTCCGGCGATCCGGCCCCTCCGGCCTCTCCAGGGAGGCCGGCCCCTCCAAGGAAGAAGGTCCTTCTCACCGTGTCTGCTCTGACTCTCAGCACCTCGTCCGCCGCGACCCAGCGCGCGGACGTCGTCGTCATCGGCGTCACCAAGGGCGCCAAGGGTCCCGTGGTCGCCCTCGGCGGCGAGACCGTGGACAAGGCGTACGGCGGGAAGCTCGCCTCGACCCTGGACGCGCTCGGCGCGGCCGGCGGCGAGGGTGAGACCACCAAGCTCCCGGCACCGCCGGCCGGGCTCAAGGCGCCGATCGTCCTGGCGGTCGGCCTGGGCGAGACCCCTGGAAAGCACGAGTCCTACGATCTGGAGACGCTGCGCCGCGCCGCCGGTACGGCCGCCCGCGCACTGTCCGGAACGAAGAAGGCGGCCTTCGCGCTGCCTCTCGAGGGCCCGGGTTCGGTGGCGGCGGTGGCGGAGGGCGCGCTGCTCGGCGCGTACTCCTTCACGGCCTACCGCAGCTCCGCCGGGAACGGCAAGGCCGGAAAAGACACCAAGGGCGGCAAGGACGCCAACGCCCCCGTCGCCGAGATCACCCTGCTCGGCGCCAAGCCGCGGGACAAGGCGCACAAGGCCGCCGCCGAGCGCGCGGAGGTGCTGGCCGCGGAGGTGGCACGCGCCCGCGACCTGGTCAACACCCCCTCCAACGACCTCACTCCGGCCGTCTTCGCCGACCACGCGCGGGACGCCGCCAAGGAGCACAGCCTCGACATCGAGGTGCTGGACGAGGGGGCGCTCGCCAAGGGCGGCTACGGCGGCATCCTCGGCGTCGGCCAGGGGTCGGCCAATCCGCCCCGCCTGGTCCGACTCTCCTACACCCACCCCAAGGCGAAGAAGTCGCTCGCCCTGGTCGGCAAGGGCATCACCTACGACTCGGGCGGCATCTCCCTCAAGCCGGCCGGCCACAACGAGACGATGAAGTGCGACATGAGCGGCGCCGCCGCCGTCTTCGCCGCGGTCGTCGCCGCCGCCCGCCTCGGCCTGCGCGTCAACGTGACGGGCTGGCTGGCGCTCGCCGAGAACATGCCCTCCGGGTCCGCCACCCGCCCGGGTGACGTGCTCAGCATGTACAGCGGCAAGACCGTCGAGGTGCTCAACACCGACGCCGAGGGCCGGCTCGTGCTGGCCGACGCGCTGACCCGCGCCTGCGAGGAGTCCCCGGACGCCATCGTGGACGTGGCAACCCTCACCGGCGCCATGGTGCTGGCCCTGGGCAACCGCACCTTCGGCGTGCTGAGCAACGACGACGACTTCCGCAGCACCGTGCACGAGCTGGCCGACGAGGCGGGCGAGGCGTCCTGGCCGATGCCGATGCCCGCCCACCTGCGCAAGGGCATGGACTCCCCGGTCGCCGACATCGCCAACATGGGCGAGCGGCCGGGCGGCGGACTGGTCGCGGGGCTCTTCCTCAAGGAATTCGTGGACGAGGACATCGCCTGGGCGCACCTGGACATCGCGGGCCCGGCCTTCAACGAGTCGGGACCCTTCGGCTACACCCCCAAGGGCGGCACCGGTTCGGGCATCCGCACCCTGGTCCGGCTCGCCGAGCGGACCGCGGCGGGCGACGCCGGCTGAGGGAGCCCGGCCTGCCGCGGGACGGCCGCGTGAGGACCGTCACCGGCCCCGCGTCCCGTTGTGCGTCAACAAGTGCGAAGATGGGTTCCCGGCAGGACAGGGCCCCCAGCGCGGCTGCACCCATAGCCGAGTCCAGGGCCGAGCAAGACAGCGGCCGAACATACAGCCGCCCGGTCTTAAGGAGACCGGTCACGGCGTACCCATGCATGGAGGACGTGACGTGGCGAAAGACGCCAGCACCGTTTTCGACCTAGTGATCCTCGGCGGCGGCAGCGGCGGCTATGCCGCCGCCCTGCGCGGAGCGCAGCTGGGTCTGGACGTCGCCCTGATCGAGAAGGACAAGCTGGGCGGCACCTGTCTGCACCGGGGCTGCATCCCCACCAAGGCGCTGCTGCACGCGGGCGAGTTGGCCGACCAGGCCCGCGAGGGCGCCAAGTTCGGCGTGCAGAGCACCTTCGAGGGCATCGACATGGCCGGGGTGCACAAGTACAAGGACGGCGTGGTCGCCGGCCTGCACAAGGGCCTGCAGGGCCTGGTCGCCTCGCGCAAGATCACCTACGTCGAGGGTGAGGGCCGGCTCTCCTCGCCGACCTCCGTCGACGTCAACGGCCAGCGCTACGAGGGCCGGCACATCCTGCTCGCGACGGGCTCCGTGCCCAAGACGCTGCCCGGCCTGGAGATCGACGGCAACCGCATCATCTCCTCCGACCACGGGCTGGTCCTGGACCGGGTGCCGCAGTCCGCGATCATCCTGGGCGGCGGCGTGATCGGCGTCGAGTTCGCCTCCGCCTGGAAGTCCTTCGGTACGGACGTCACGATCGTCGAGGGTCTCCCCCATCTCGTACCGGCCGAGGACGAGAGCAGCTCCAAGCTGCTGGAGCGCGCCTTCCGCAAGCGCGGCATCTCCTTCTCGCTGGGCTCCTTCTTCGAGAAGGCCGAGTACACCGACAGCGGCGTGAAGGTCAGCCTCGCCAACGGCAAGGAGTACGAGGCCGAGGTGCTGCTCGTCGCGATCGGCCGCGGCCCGGTCTCACAGGGCCTGGGCTACGAGGAGGCCGGGGTCGCCATGGACCGCGGCTTCGTCCTCGCCGACGAGTACTGCCGTACGAACGTGCCGACCGTCTCGGCCGTCGGCGACCTCATCCCCACCCTCCAGCTCGCGCACGTCGGCTTCGCCGAGGGCATCCTCGTCGCGGAGCGGCTGGCGGGCCTGAACCCGGTGCCGATCGACTACAACGGCGTGCCGCGGGTGACGTACTGCCACCCCGAGGTCGCCTCCGTCGGCATCACGGAGCAGCAGGCCAAGGAGACCTACGGGGCCGACAAGGTCGTCACCCTGAAGTACAACCTAGCCGGCAACGGCAGGAGCAAGATCCTCAACACCACGGGCGAGATCAAGCTGGTCCAGGTCCGCGACGGTGCCGTGGTCGGCGTCCATATGGTCGGTGACCGGATGGGCGAGCAGGTGGGCGAGGCCCAGCTCATCTACAACTGGGAAGCGCTGCCGGCCGAGGTCGCGCAGCTCATCCACGCCCATCCGACGCAGAGCGAGGCGCTCGGCGAGGCCCACCTGGCCCTCGCGGGCAAGCCGCTGCACTCTCACGACTGACGCAGTCCGGGCGCGACTGCACCGACCACATACGCACTGTTTCGTTAGGAGCAACCGAAACCATGGCGGTTTCCGTAACCCTGCCGGCGCTCGGCGAGAGCGTCACCGAGGGCACCGTCACCCGCTGGCTGAAAGCCGAGGGTGAACATGTGGAGGCCGACGAGCCGTTGCTCGAGGTCTCCACCGACAAGGTCGACACCGAGATCCCGGCCCCCGCGGCCGGCACCCTCTCCGCCATCAAGGTGGCCGAGGACGAGACGGTGGAGGTCGGCGCCGAGCTGGCCGTCATCGA
>NZ_JBOHCV010000793.1:0-11080 GCF_050698815.1 Streptomyces sp. | reverse complement strand
GGCCGCCCCCACGGCGGCGGCCACGTCCCGCTCACCGCCCGCCGGCACGGTGGCGATGACCGTGCCGTCGGCGGGGTTGCCGACGTCGAGCTTCTCCGGCGCGGCGGCCGGCCGCCAGGCGCCGTCGATGTACATAGCGTCGTGTGCCTGCATGAACGTCAAACTAGCCTCGCTGGTCCGGGGTGTCAGTACGCCGGCGGGTGCCGTGGATCACTCAGGAGGGCTGGGAGTACCACCCACGCCGGAGGTAGTGGGGGACGGAGCGGCCGGAGCGACCTGCACCGGGAAGCCGTTGAGGACCGCGGTGCCGGACAGCGGGTCCAGGAGGGTGCCGTCCAGCAACTGATTGACGTTGACCCCGGGGTCGTCGGCGGCCACCCGCATCCGGGTGCCGGGCCGGTCATGGCCCCAGCCGTGCGGCAGGCTGACCACGCCTGTGCGCACCGCCTCGGTCACCTCCACCGGCACCGTCACCTCTCCCCCGGCGCCCTTGACCCGGGCTCGGGAGTCGTAGGCGAGGCCGAGCCGGGCCGCGTCGTCCGGATGGATCTGCAGGGTGCAGCGGTTGCTGCCGCCGCGCAGCGCGGGGACGTTGTGCAACCAGCTGTTGTTGGACCGCAGATGACGGCGGCCGACCAGCACCAGGCTGTCGCCGGCGGCTCGTTCACGCAGCGCCGCGCGCAGCCGCGGCACGTCGGCGCGGAGCGGTTCCGGGCAGAGCTCGACGGTGCCGGAGCCGGTGCGGAGCGCTTCGGGCAGCCGCGGGCGCATGGGGCCCAGGTCGATGCCGTGCGGGTGGTCGAGGACCTTCGCCAGGGTCAGCCCGTCGGGGTCGGCGCCGAAGCCGTCGCCGTACGGGCCGAGCCGCAGCATCATGTCCAGCCGCCGCTCCACGCCGTCCCGCCCGGTCAGCCGCCCGGCGAGCAGGTCCGGGTCCTGACCGTGCACGGGCGAGTGCGGGTCGGCGGCGGCCTTGCCGAGGGTGCGGGCGATGATCTTCTCGTCGACGGTCCCCGGGTCGGCGTCCGGCGTGCCCCCGAGGCAGAGCAGCAGCCGCGCCATGATCGTCTCCTCGGTCAGCTCGCCCTCCCCGGGTTCGATGACGGCGCGGGTGTAGCGGACCTGGTTGCGTACGGCCAGGGCGTTGAAGGCGAAGTCGAAGTGCCCGGACCGGCTGTGCCGGGCAGGCGGCAGTACGACGTGGGCGTGCCGGGTGGTCTCGTTCAGGTATGGGTCGAGGCTCACCATGAAGTCCAGCTCGCCCAGCGCCCGTTCCAGCCCCTCGCCGTCCGGCGCGGAGAGCACCGGGTTGCCGGCGAGCGTGAGCAGCGCCCGTACCCGCCCCTCACCGGGGGTGCTGATCTCCTCGGCGAGCGCGACGACGGGCAGCTCCGACTTGGCTTCCGGATGTCCGCTGACCCTGCTGTGCCAGCGGCCCAGCGGGAAGCCCGGGCCGGGCTGCGCGGCCCGCGGCGCCCGCGCGGTGGCGGAGAGGGGGAACATGGCGCCGCCGGGGCGGTCGAGGTTGCCGGTGAGCGTGTTGACCACGTCCACCAGCCAGTTGGTGACGGTGCCGAACTCCACGGTGGAGGAGCCGACCCGTCCGTAGACCGCGGCCCGTTCCGCGCCGGCCAGTTCACGGGTGAGGCCGCGGATCTCGGCGGCGGGGATGTCGCAGGCGTCCTCGACGGCCTCGGGAGTGAAGTCGGCGGCGAGCGCCCGTATCTCCTCGACGCCCGTCAGATGCGGGCCGAGGACGCCGGTGTCGGTCAGCTCTTCGGCGAAGAGCACCTGCACCATGGCCATCAGCAGCAGCGCGTCACTGCCGGGCCGGATCGCCAGATGCCGGTCGGCGAGCCGGGCCGTACGGGTGCGGCGCGGGTCGACGACGGTGAGCAGCCCGCCGCGGCGGCGCAGCTGCTTGAGCTTGCCGGGGAAGTCGGGGACGGTGGCCAGCGACCCGTTGGACTCCAGCGGATTGGCGCCCAGGATCACCAGGTGGTCGGTGCGGTCCACGTCGGGCACCGGGATGGCGAGGGGATCGCCGTAGAGCAGGCCGCAGGAGACGTGCTTGGGCATCTGGTCGAGGGTGCTGGCGGTGTAGAAGTTGCGGGTGCGCAGGGCACCGAGCAGCTGGGGCGGGTAGAGCGCCCCGGCCATGCTGTGCACGTTGGGGTTGCCGAGGTAGACGGCGACGCCGTGCGGGTCGCCGTCCGCCAGCACCGCACCGAGTCCGGCGGCGACGGCGGCGAACGCCTCGTCCCAGCTCGCCTCCGCGAGCTTCCCGTCCGCGCCGCGCACCAGTGGGCGGGTCAACCGGTCGGGGTCGTTGTCGAGTTGCCCGAAGGACGCGCCCTTCGGGCAGACGAAACCGCGGCTGAAGACGTCCTCACGGTCACCACGCGCACCGGTGATCCGCTCGCCCTCGACCGTGACGCTGAGCCCGCAGGTCGCCTCGCACAGCGGGCAGATGCGCAGCGCGGCGCCGGTCTCCGAACCGGTACCGGTGCCGACGGTGGAGGTGCTGGGTGTACCGGTCCCGGTCATCGTGCTCCCTCGCGTACGGCGCTGATGTCACTCGGTGCCACCCGACTGTAGGCCCTGTGCGCGGCACTTCACCCGTGCCGCGGGCGAACGTGATCTGCGTTACGTCCCGGGCCCCCGGTCCTGTCCCGTCCTGATCGTCCGGACGCGGGCCGGCCAACCCGCCGCCCGCCCGCGTCATTGACGTGGCCCCCTCGCATTCCTATGGTCATGTAAAGGAATTCGTGAGCGGCGGGAGCACGTATGAGTCTCGGCACCGGTGGCAGCGGCGGCACCAGCGGCCAGGAGCGGGCACGCAAGACGGCGGAAGGGCTGAGCTACCTCTCCGGCTTCGGCAATCAGCACAGCAGCGAAGCCGTTCCGGGGGCGCTCCCGCTGGGCCGCAACGCTCCGCAGCGCGCGCCACTGGGCCTGTACGCGGAGCAGCTGAGCGGCACCGCCTTCACCGAGCCTCGCGCACACAACCGCCGCTCGTGGCTCTACCGCATCCGGCCCTCCGCCGCGCACCCGCGCTTCGTGCGGATGGACAACGGCCGGCTGCGCGGGGCACCGTTCACCGAGGTGGCCCCCGACCCGAACCGGCTGCGCTGGAACCCGCTGCCCGACCCGCCGCGCGGCACCGACTTCCTCGCCGGGCTGTGGACGGTGGGCGGCAACGGTGACGCGGCCCGGCGGGCCGGCATGGCGGTGCACCTCTACGCCGCCGACACCTCCATGACGGACCGGGTCTTCAGCGACACCGACGGCGAGCTGCTGATCGTGCCGGAGCGGGGCGGGCTGCTGCTGCGCACCGAGTTCGGGCTGCTGCGGGCCGAGCCGGGCGATGTCGCGCTGATTCCGCGCGGTGTGCGCTTCCGGGTCGAGCTGCTGGCGGACACGGTGCGCGGCTACGTGTGTGAGAACTACGGGCGGCCCTTCGAGCTGCCCGACCTCGGTCCGATCGGCGCCAACGGGCTGGCCAACCCTCGGGACTTCCTGGCCCCGGTGGCGGCCTACGAGACCGGCGCCGAGGACACCGGGCGGGGCGTGGACCGTCCCGTCGAGGTGATCAGCAAGTTCTGCGGAAATCTGTGGCGGGCCCAGTACGGCCATTCGCCGCTGGACGTCGTCGCCTGGCACGGCAACCACGTCCCCTACGTCTACGACCTGCGCCGCTTCAATGTGCTGGGCAGCATCAGCTACGACCACCCGGACCCGTCCATCTTCACCGTGCTCACCTCGCCCTCCGACACCCCGGGTCTGGCGAGCGTGGACTTCGTGGTCTTCGCCCCGCGCTGGCTGGTGGGTGAGGACACCTTCCGGCCGCCCTACTTCCACCGGAACGTGACGAGCGAGTACATGGGGCTGATCGAGGGCGCCTACGACGCGAAGGCCGAGGGTTTCGTGCCGGGCGGCGGCTCACTGCACAACATGATGTCCGCGCACGGGCCCGACCGGGAGACCTTCGACCGGGCCAGCGCGGCCGAGCTGACGCCGCAGAAGGTGGACGACGGGCTGGCCTTCATGTTCGAGACGCGCTGGCCGGTGGTCCCCACCGCACAGGCGCTGGAGGCCGACCACGTCCAGGCCGGCTACGACGACGTGTGGCAGGGTCTGGAGCGCCACTTCTCATGACGCACGGCCGTCGTCCGTGACCGTACGGCCCGGGAGGCACCCGTGACCGTCTTCGCTCCCGACTCGCTGGAGCTGAACCGCAAGCTGCCGCTGTGGTATCAGGTCTCGCAGTCGCTGCGCGCGTCCATACTCGGCCGCGCGCCCGGTGCGCCGCTGCGGCTGCCGACCGAGGAACGGCTCGCGGAGCACTACGGAGTGAGCGTGCTGACCATGCGGCAGGCGCTCAAGGAGCTGGAGACCGAGGGGCTGATCAGCCGGCACCGCCGCCGCGGCACCTTCATCGAGCCAGAGGCGCGCCGGTCACGGCCGGTACGGCTGCTGGGCTCGGTGGACACCATCGTGGCCCAGCAGTCGGGCGACCGTACGACACTGCTGCGGCACGGCTCCGTACCCGTACCGGCCGAACTCGCCGAGCACTTCCCGGGCCTGCCCGAGACCACGGCCTACCGCCGGCTGCGCCACGACCCGGAGAGCGGCGAACCCACCAACTGGGCCGAGAACTTCATCCACCCCGAGGTCGCCGCGCGTATCGACCCCGCCGACCTCGAACGCGGCTGGCCGATGACCAAGGTCCTGCGGGACGGGGTGGGAGTGCGGATCAGCCGGATCACCGACACGGTGGAGGCGCGGCTGGCCCAGCCGGAGACGGCGAAGCTGCTTCAGGTGCCGCTGCTGAGCCCGATCCTGCACTACACAGGGGTGACCTACGACGCGGACGGCCGGGTCGTGGACGTCGTCCTCATCCACTACCGCGGCGACCGGTTCTCCTTCTCGGTGACGGTCGAGGCTCGCTGACATGACAGCGGGGCCGCCGACCGGTGGATGTCCGGTCGGCGGCCCCGCGATCACAGGTAGGGGTCTACGGAAGCGCGCTCAGCCACGCCCGCCGAACAGCGTGCGGCGCAGCTTGCGCAGCGGCGCGAACAGCGAGACACGCGCGCTCCGGTTTCCGGTCCGGCTCCGCGCGGTGTCACGTCGTGTGATCTCGCGCATCAGCGAAGTCGCCGCTTCCGTCTCGCCCTGTGGCACGGCCGGGCCCGCGAGCACAGACAAGTGCCGGTCGAGACGCGAACTCGTCGCGCTCGTACCGCACTTGATCGCAGGCACTCGCGCCCTGCCGCTCACTGCTATCTGTTCCATGACACTCCCCACCCATACGAGGGCACCCGGCCCGGGCAGAGTAACCCTATCGCCCGACTGCGCCACGCGTGTATCCCGGTCACAGGATTCACCTGCCCCACAAGCGCGTTGACGAACACCGCCACGCAACATCACCGCCAGTAAACGTGCGTGCGCCGGTGCCGGTGATGGCGGATCATGGGTGCCATGTCAGCCAACCGCCGCCCGGCAGCGACCACCGACAGGAGTGAGATTCCGGTTTCGCCGACCCCTCCCGAGCACACCCTTCCGGCACACCTCACCCTCGACGACACCGACTCGCCCTCCGACGTCATCGACGCCCTCTTCCTGGGCCGCTTCACCAACGGTGAGCAGCCCTATTCGCGCAGCCACTCGGTGGACCGGGTAAGGAAGGGCCGCACCCTGCTGCCGGCGGGCGCGACGGTGCTGCGCGAGGCGCGGGCGGACAACCGCAGCACCACGCTGGCGGAGGGCGAGGGCTGGACGGCCCTGGTGTCGCGCTGGAGCCACGGCGCGGACGTCACGGTGACGGCGGTCAGCGGCGAGCTGGCACAGAAGCAGCTGGACGAGGCGGTCGAGGGCGCCGAGGACGAGCCGGAGCCGCAGTCGGACAAGGTCTCGATGGGGTTCTGGTACCACTCCCCGATGCGCGGCCCGCGCCGCACCACCCGCTCCATCACCGCCGGCACCTGGCAGGAGGTACGCCCCAACTACACGGCGCGGGTGGCCGATGCCATGGACGCGCTGATGAAGATCACCCCGGCCGAGATCTCCGGACGGCTGTTGCTGCTGCACGGACCGCCGGGCACCGGCAAGACCTCGGCGCTGCGCACACTGGCCCGCTCATGGCGCGACTGGTGCCAGGTGGACTGCGTGCTGGACCCCGAGCATCTGTTCAACAACATCGGCTACCTGATGGACATCGCCATCGGCGCCGACGACTCCGAAGCGGAGCAGCAGCGCTGGCGGCTGCTGCTCCTGGAGGACTGCGACGAGCTGATCCGCGGTGAGGCCAAGCATGCCGCGGGCCAGGCGCTGTCCCGGCTGCTGAATCTGACGGACGGACTGCTCGGGCAGGGACGCAACGTGCTGGTGGGCGTGACCACGAACGAGGATCTGGAGCGGCTGCATCCGGCGGTCGTCCGTCCGGGGCGCTGTCTGGCCCGCATCGAGGTCGGTGCGCTGAGCCGCCCGGAGGCGGTGGGCTGGCTGGGCGCGGAGGAGGGCGTGGGCCGTACGGGCGCCACGCTGGCCGAGCTGTTCGCGCTGCGCAAGGGCTCGTCCCCGACGTCGGTGCCCTCGCAGTCCGAGCGGGAAGGCTCGGGGCTGTATCTCTGAGGGGCCGGCCCGCGAGCCGGCCCAACTCCCCCACCGGTACGGCCCTTTAACAGGTCGAGCGATGTCGGTGTCCGCTGCCAGAATCACCGTATGGTCGACAACGTCGCTGAACTCGCCGAGCGTGCCGGACGCGGTGAGCGCTTCAAGTACCTCTACTTCTGGGGGCATCGCCCGCAGCGCGACGGCGGCGTGGGGAAGGGCTGCCTGAGCCAGTGGTGGCCCGCTCCGTTCACCGCGCACGGCGTGGAGTACGCCACGGCCGAGCACTGGATGATGGCCCGTAAAGCGCGCCTGTTCGGTGACGAGGAAGCCGAGCACCGCGCGACGGCCGCCACGACCCCCCGGCAGGCCAAGGCCGCCGGGCGCACGGTGCGGGGCTTCGACACGCGGGTGTGGGAGCGTGAGCGGTTCGCCGTCGTGGTCGAGGGCTGCGTGCGGAAGTTCGAGCACCACGGTGAGCTGCGCGAATATCTGCTCGGCACCAACAGCAGGGTGCTGGTGGAGGCCAGTCCGCTGGACCGGGTGTGGGGTGTCGGGCTGGCCGCGGACGACCCCCGGGTGCGTGACCCGGCCCAGTGGCGAGGGCTCAACCTGCTGGGCTTCGCGCTGATGGAGGCCCGCACCCGGCTGCTCACGCGGACCGGCGCCCCGATGGACGGCTCGTAGGGCCCCTCCGGGCATCCCTGCGTCGCCTCGCCGGCCCGCGAACCCCGGCCCACGAACCCCTACAACCCTGCGCCGGGTCCGATGGTCTGTTGTCGTGACAGACCATTACGGGGGAAAGGTCCCGATCATGCGCACACATCCCTTCCGCGCTCTCGCCGTCGGCGCGCTCGCGGTAACCGCCGCTGTGGGACTGACAGTCGGCACGGGCGGCCCGGGGGCCGCCGCCGAAGCGGGGACGAAGGCCCGGGTCCCCGGCTTTCTGGCTCCGGCCGACCTGCCGCCGCACTCCTCTTCACCCTGGTGGGCCGGGAAGGTCACGGCCGGGCTGCCGGACCCGGAGCCCTTCTGCCTGGAGGGTGCGCTGCCCGCCAGGGGCACCTACCACCGCGCGTTCCACACCGACCTGGACACCGGCGCGACGCAGGTCAGCGTCACCACCGCCGGCCGCACGACGGCGGCCAGGCTGGCCCGCTCACTGGAGAAGCAGGTCGCCGCCTGCGCCGCGGACTGGCTGCGCGAGACGCCGGGCGGCACCGCCTCCTGGCAGGACTACGGCCCCGTGCGGGCCGGGGACGGCGCGCACGTGTACGGCGTGCACGTCTCCATCCCGGACTCCGAGCCGAGCGTGCACCTCATCGGCGTGGGCCGGGACGGGCGGACCGTGACCGCGGTCAGCTGGGGCGAGATGGGCGATCTCGGTCAGGCGCCGGTGCCCGCCTTCACCCGGACGACGAAGACGGCGGTCGGCAAGCTCAACTGATCCGCTCCCCTTGCCTGTCGGGCACGGATCAGCCGTACGTCGCGCGCAGCGCGTCCTCTGCGGCGGAGAGTGCGGCGGCGCGGTCCAGGCCGAGCCGCCGTACTCGCCGTGCGTAGGACTGGGCCGCCTCCGCCGCCTCGCGCGCCGCCGCGTCCCCGGCAGCCGCGACGAACGTGCCGTTCCGCCCCCGCGTCTCGATCACACCGTCCGACTCCAGCGCGCGGTACGCCTTGGCGACGGTGTTCGCCGCCAGGCCCAGCTCCTCCGCCAGCCCGCGCACGGTCGGCAGCTTGTAGCCGGTGGGCAGGTCCCCGCCGCGCGCCTGATCGGCGATCTGGGCGCGGAGCTGCTCGTAGGGGGCGTCCGGCGCGGCCGGGTCCAGGACGATCTGCAGGGGCACGTGGTCTCCGGTTGCGGGTCGGGGGCGAGGGTGCGGTGCCGATTCTCCCGTACGCGGCGGAAACCAGACGCGGCGGCGCGGACCGGTCAGAGCGCGGAGCGGTTGCCGGTGTCGACCGGCTGGGTGGCGTCGGCGGCGCGCTGCGCCCGCTCCCGTACCTGGTCGGAGGTGAGCGCGTAACCGGTGCCCGCGTCGCTGGTGGAGCGGGCGAAGATCACCCCGGCGACCCTGCCGCTCGTGGTCAGCAGGGGCCCGCCGGAGTTGCCCGGGCGGACATGGGACCGGATGGCGTAGATGTCGCGGGTGCTGACCTTGTCGCCGTATATGTCGCGCCCCTGCGCCCGCACTCGCTGGGCGACGGCGGCGGCGCGCAGGTCCAGGCCGCCGTTCTCCGGGTAGCCCGCTACCACGCCGGGAGCGCCGCGACGGGAGGCGTCGCCCGCGAACTCCAGGGCGGGCGCGCGCATTCCGGGCACGTCGAGCACGGCGACGTCGGCGGCCGGGTCGAACAGGACGACCTTCGCCTCGTAACGCCGGCCGACGCCCCCGATGCGCACGGTCGGGTCGTCGACGCCCGCCACGACGTGGGCGTTGGTCATCACGTGCTCTTCGGCGTAGACGAATCCGCTGCCCTCCTGGCCGCGCGGGCTTCCGTCCACGTCCGCCACGCCCTCGACCTTGACGGTGCTGCGCCGGGCGGCGTCGGCCGCGGCCTTGGTGACGGAATCGCCGGAGGGTTCGGGGACGGCGGCACCCGGCTCGTTCTCGAAGGGGTTGAAGACCGGCGGGAACCCGGCGGTGGTCAGCGCGCCGGTCGCCTCGTTGAACCAGCCCGCGGCCTGATCCGGCATCCGGTCCTGCACCGTGCCCAGCACCGCGGAACCGCGCAGCGAGTGATTGAGCGCGGGCGAGGGCGAGGCGGCCAGGGCGCTCGCCGCCACCCATGCGACGACCAGTACCGCGACGGCGTTGATGGCCGCTCCCCCGGCGCCGTCGGCCCAGCGGACGGGAGTCCAGCTCAGGGCGCCGCGCAGCCGCCAGCCGAGCGGGGCGGCCAGGGCCTGCCCGATCGCGGCCGGCGCCAGCACCGTCAGCAGCGCCACGACGGTGGCGCCGGTGGTGCCCGGGGTGACGGTGTCCAGCACGAACGGCAGCAGCCATACGCCGATGACCGCGCCGCCGACGAATCCCGCCAGCGAGACGAAGCCGGCGACAAGGCCGCGCTGATAGCCGGAGACGGCGAAGACCAGCACCGCGAGCAGCAACAGCAGATCCAGCAGGTTCACCGCACTCCCTCTCGCCCCACTCGCCGAAGCTCTCCATGCCCGGTGTCCGGGCTACTCGTCCTTCCGGCCGGTCGCTGTCGCAGAACACAACGCGAAATGGCACCAGGTTGGTTCCGCATGTGACCAAAGGCACGCGACCGGATGCTCAATTCCTTTCCCGCAGGCGGCCGGCGACCCGTCCCAGCCCTTCGGCGAGCAGTTCCAGCTCCCCCTCGTCGAGTACGTCGATCAAGACCTCCCGTACGGCGGCGACGTGCCCCGGCGCCGCGTCACCCAGCGCGCGGCGGCCCTCGCCGGTGAGCACGGCGAAGACGCCGCGCACATCGGTCGGGCAGGAGCGGCGGCGCACGAAGCCGCGCTTCTCCAACTGGCCGACCTGGTAGGTCAGTCCGCTCTTGGAGGTGATCAGCTGCTTGGCCAGCTCGGTCATCCGGATCTCGCTGTCCGGGGCCTCGGCGAGGCGGACGAGGATCTCGTACTGCGGGTGGGTCAGCCCGGCCTCGTCCTTCAGCTGCTGCTCCAGGTGGCGCCCGACCCGGTTGCTCGCCTGCAGGAAGCCCTGCCAGGCCGCCATCTCCCGCTCGTCCAGCCACCTGGTGTCGCTCATGGAAACAGTCTACGTGGTTGTTCGAATTCAAACGTTCGGCTAGCGTCTGGCCGCACTCCATGGTTCGCATTCGAACGAATGAACACAGTCCGAACCACCGCCCGCGCGCACGCACCGACGCAGTAGGGACATCGTCATGACCTCCCCCCGCACCACCGCAGGCAGCCCCTCCACACACGCGCACGACGCCGGGCTGCTGGTGCTCCGGCTCGTGCTCGGTCCGACGATGGCCGTGCACGGTACGCAGAAGCTCCTGGGCTGGTTCGACGGCCCCGGCCTGGACGGCACCGGCCAGTTCTTCAGCGCCTCCGGCTACCCGTCCGGCCGGACCATGGCGCTGGTCGCCGGGCTCACCGAGACCCTCGGCGGGATCGGCCTCCTGCTCGGGCTGCTCACCCCGCTGGCCGGCGCCGCCGTCCTCGGCACGATGATCAACGCGGTCGCCGTGAAGTGGGGCGGCGGGTTCTTCGCCCCGAAGGGGGTCGAGTACGAACTGCTGCTCATCGCCGCCGCCACGGCCCTCACCCTCGCCGGCCCGGGCCGCTACGCCGCGGACCGGCTGCTGCCCGGCCTGCGCGCACACCGCCTCGGCCACGGTGCGGCCGCCGTGGTGCTGGGCGTGCTGGCGGCGGTCCTGGTGCTGCTGGCCCGCGACTGACCACCGGTCAGCGGGCCTGCGACGCCGGCCTTGTCTGAGCCTCGGATTAGTCACCCCTTAACAGGAC
>NZ_JBOHCV010000792.1:0-2484 GCF_050698815.1 Streptomyces sp. | reverse complement strand
GGGGCGGCTGCTCCTGTGTGCCGCTGGGCTGCGGTGGACGCCCTGCTACTCCTTCGTACGGCTGGGGCCGGCGGTCGGCCCGCCGAAGATGCCGCCGCTGTCGCTCCCGCCGGTACTGCCGCCGTCGGCGCCGCCGGTCTGGCCCTGGTCGTTCCCACCGTTGACGCCGCCCTGGTCGGCGCCTCCGTCACCGCCGGTCTGGCCCTGGTCGGCGCAGCCGAACACGTTGTTGCACGTGTCGGACGGAGACGGTGACGTCGAAGGCGATCCCGAAGGAGGTCCGGACGGCGTCTGCGACGGGTTCTCGGAAGGCTCGCTCGGTGTCGGCGTGGGGGAGGGGCTGGCCTTGTAGCCGAAGACCTTCTCGCCGATGGGAGTGGGCACCGGGAACTTCATCACGGGCTTGTCCTTGAGCGCGCCCGTCATGTACTTCGTCCAGATCTCCGCGGGGAAGGACGCACCGTGGATGCTCTTCTGTCCGCCCACGCCGTACATCTTCTGGAACTTCTGCACCTTGGCCTTGTCGTTGACCCGCCACATGCCGATCGCGGTCGACAGCTGCGGCGTATAGCCGCTGAACCAGGCCGACTTGTTGTCGTCCGTCGTACCCGTCTTGCCGGCCGCCGGGCGGCCGAGCCCGCGCGCCGTGGAGCCGGTGCCCTTCTGCACGACCGTCTCCAGCACGTTGGTGACGTTGTCGGCCACCGCGGGATCGAAGGCGCTGTTGATCTGCTTCTGGTGCTTGTACTTCTCTTCGTCGCCCTTCGTCACCTTGGTCACGGAGTACGGCTCGGATTCCATGCCGCTGCTGGCGAAGGTCCCGTAGGAGTTGGCCAGCCGGATGGCGCTGGGGGCCGAGGTGCCGAGCGAGAAGGTCGGAGTGGTGCGGGCCAGGCTGTCCTCGGTCAGGCCGGCATCCATCGCCGCCTTCTTCACCCTGTCGGTGCCGACGTCCATGCCCAGCTGGATGAAGGGGGTGTTGACCGAGTACTGCATCGCCTCGCGCAGGTCGATCCGGCCCCGGTCCTCGTTGCCGTCGTTACGCTGGTGCCACTCCTTGCCTTCCTTGTCGTGCCAGATGGCGCCGTTGTACTCGCGCAGCTTGATCTTGTTGTCGCCGTTGTAGACGCTCTTGTGCGAGACCGGGGTGCGCGAGTCCGCGCCCTGCACCGCGGGCAGCTTCGGGTCGCGTACGCCGTCACGCATCGCGGCCGCCAGCACGTAGGGCTTGAAGGTGGAGCCGACCTGGACACCGGTGTAGTCGGCGTTGTTGGTGAAGTGCGAGGTGGCGTCCTCACCGCCGTACATGGCGACGATGGCCCCGTCGTTCGGCTTCACCGAAGCACCGCCGAACTGCACGTACTTGTCGACCTTCCGCGTCTTCGGGTCGATGTTGGCCTTCCGCACCCGCTCGACGGAATCGCTCATCGCCTTCATCTTCTTCTTGTCGAAGGTGGTGTAGACGTGGAGGCCGCCCTGCTTGAGCTCCCGGTCGCTGATACCGCTGTTGGCGGTGACGTAGTTGTTGGCCACGTCGACCATGTAGCCCTTCTGGCCCTTGAGTTCGGTCGCCTTCTTCGGCTCCTGGGGCATCGGGAACTTCGTGATCTCGGCCCGCTTCGCCGCGCTCAGCCGGTTGGTCTTCACCTCACGGTCCAGCGTCCACTTCCACCGTGCCTCGGCCCGCGCCCGGTTCTTCTCCCGGGTGGCCGCCGAGCCGATGCCGCCGGACGGGTCGTAGAGGTTCGGACCGTTGAGCGTCGCGGACAGGAAGGCGCTCTCGCTCGCGGTCAGCTTGTGGGAGTCCTTGCCGTAGTACGCCTGCGCGGCGGCCTGGATGCCGTACGCGCCGCGCCCGTAGTAGCCGGTGTTCAGATACCCCTCGAGGATCTTCGACTTCTCCTCCGAGGCGCCGACCTTGATGGAGATGAACAGCTCCTTGGCCTTACGCATCAAGGTCTGCGACTGGTCGAGGTAGGTGTTCTTCACGTACTGCTGGGTGATCGTCGAACCGGACTGCGTCTCTCCGCCCGTCGCCATCTTGAAGACCGCGCGCGCGATGCCCATCGGGTCGACGCCGGCGTCCTGGTAGAACGTCTCGTTCTCGGCGGCGATCACCGCGTTCTGCATCGACTTGGGGATCTTGTCGAGCGGCACGATCTGCCGGTTCTGATCACCGCCGCCCGCGACGACCATCTGGCTGCCGTCGGCCCAGTGGTAGACGTTCTTCTGCTGCTTCGCCGCCTTGTTCGGGTCGGGCTTGTCCACCATCGCCAGCGCGATGCCGGACAGTCCGATGACCAGCCCGAGGAAGCCCGCGAAGCTGCCCAGCACCAGCTTCCAGGACGGCACCCAACGGCCCACGCCCGATCTATTCCAGCGCGGGTAGTCGATGAACCGCTGGGGCGGTGGCTGGTAGCGGCCGCCCATGCCGGCGGCGCCGGCGCGCCGGCTCCCGCCGTGCCCGGCGGCGGCCATCCCGGC
>NZ_JBOHCV010000791.1:0-2076 GCF_050698815.1 Streptomyces sp. | reverse complement strand
CGGCCCTTCCCCCGGCAGGCGGCGCCGTGCCAGCATGGACGTGTATCCGGGGACGCCGTCAGGGTGCCTCGAGACGACATACAGGAGCGTTCAGCCATGTCTGATGCGCAGAAACAGGACGGGCCCTCGACGAAGCAGCCCGCCACTCTCTACGGCGGGGCACGCAATCGGCGCGTCACCGTCCGTGATCTGGGCGCCGCCAAGGAGCGCGGGGAGCGGTGGCCGATGCTCACCGCCTACGACGCGATGACGGCCTCCGTCTTCGACGAGTCCGGCATCCCCGTCATGCTCGTCGGCGACTCCATGGGCAACTGCCACCTCGGCTACGAGACCACCGTGCCCGTCACCCTGGACGAGATGGCGATGCTGACGGCGGCCGTCGTACGCGGCACCAAGCGCGCCCTCGTCATCGCCGATCTACCCTTCGGCTCGTACCAGGAAGGACCCGTGCAGGCGCTGCGCAGCGCCACCCGGATGGTCAAGGAGGCGGGCGCGGGAGCGGTCAAGCTGGAGGGCGGCGAACGCTCGGCGCACCAGATCGAACTGCTGGTGCAGTCCGGCATCCCGGTCATGGCGCACGTCGGCCTGACCCCGCAGTCGGTGCACGCGATGGGTTACCGCGTGCAGGGCCGCGGCGAGGAGGCGGCGCAGCAGCTGCTGCGCGACGCCAAGTCGGTGCAGGACGCGGGCGCCTTCGCGGTGGTGCTGGAGGCGGTGCCGGCGCAGCTCGCCGCCGAGGTCACGCGCTCGCTGCACGTACCCACCGTCGGCATCGGCGCGGGCCCGGACACCGACGCCCAGGTGCTGGTGTGGACGGACATGGCGGGGCTGACGGCGGGCCGGGTGCCGAGCTTCGTGAAGCAGTACGCGCGGCTGCGCCAGACGCTGGGCGACGCGGCGAAGTCCTTCGCCGACGACGTGATCGCGGGTGACTTCCCGGCGGCGGAGCACAGCTTCGGTTAGGGCAGCCCGGCACGGTCGGGCACGATCCGGCACGGTGACCGACAGCCGGCCTGTGGGTGTACAGGCCGGCTGTCGGTCGATTGTCGGTGGCGGGTGTCATCTTTGGAGCATGACGCGAGAGAACACCACCGGCCGCGGCGCCAGCGCCGTCGAAGTCCGCGGACTGGTGAAGCACTTCGGGGAGACCAAGGCAGTCGACGGCATCGATCTCGAGGTGCGCGAGGGCACCGTCGTGGGGGTGCTCGGGCCGAACGGCGCGGGCAAGACGACGCTCGTACGCATCCTGTCCACGCTGCTGGCGCCGGACGCCGGCCACGCCACGGTGGCCGGGTACGACGTGGTCCGCCAACCCCGCCTGCTCCGCCGCACGATAGGCCTGACCGGGCAGTACGCGTCGGTCGACGAGAAGCTGTCCGGCTGGGAGAACCTCTACATGATCGGGCGGCTGCTCGACCTGCCGCGCGCCCAGGCACGTCAGCGGGCCGACGAGATGCTGGAGCGGTTCTCGCTGACCGAGGCCGCCAAGCGGGCGGCCGGCAAGTACAGCGGCGGCATGCGCCGGCGCCTGGACCTGGCCGCGTCCATGATCGGACGCCCGCGGGTGCTGTTCCTGGACGAGCCGACGACGGGCCTGGACCCGCGCACCCGCAAAGAGGTGTGGGCCGAGGTCCGCGACATCGTCGCGGACGGCAACACCGTGCTGCTCACCACGCAGTACATGGAGGAGGCCGAGCAGCTCGCCGAGCTGCTGACCGTCATGGACCAGGGCAAGATCGTGGCCGAGGGCCGGGTGCCCGAGCTGAAGGCCAAGGTCGGGGGCCGGACCCTGGAGATCCGTCCCCTGGACTCGGGCGAGCTGTCCCCGATGGCCGACGCCCTCGCGCAGGCCGGTCTGGACGGTGTCGGCGGTGCCGCCGCCGACGAACGGGCGGGCATCGTGAGCGTTCCCATCCTCAGCGACGAGCAGCTGACAGCGGTGATCGGGCTGCTGGCCGCCCGCGGTTTCACGATCGCCGACATCACCACCCATCTGCCCAGCCTGGACGAGGTGTTCCTGGCCATCACCGGCCAGAAGGCCACTCATCAGGACGACGAGAACCAGTTCGAGGAGGT
>NZ_JBOHCV010000790.1:0-4488 GCF_050698815.1 Streptomyces sp. | reverse complement strand
GGCGTACGCGCGTACGCCACCGCCTGCCAGCCTTCGGCCTTGATCGCGCTGGTCGGCACAGCATCGAGGGAGCGATCGGGTCGGCACGACGTGCGCGGGTTCCCCAACTGCGCGGTACGGCCCACGGAGTGAGATGGCGACAGGGCTGGGGGAGACCCGCGGATCGGGGGGACCCGGCCACGCCGGGCGGACCGGACATCATCGGTGTGATGTCCGCCATGTGAGACGTGACGCGTGTCTCTTCGCCGCCACAAGCCCTTGCCGAGGCGCTAATGTCCGCCCAACAGGCGTTCACGTGAAGGCGGCCCGGCACGGCCGGGCAGGGCTGACGAGGCTGACAAGGGCAGGGTGGAAGTCGTGGCGAAGAAGCTCGCCGTCATCGGTGCGGGGCTCATGGGGTCCGGCATCGCTCAGGTCTCGGCCCACGCGGGCTGGGACGTGGTCCTGCGAGATGTGACCGGCGAGGCGCTGACCCGTGGCATGGACGGCATCAAGGCGTCCTACGACAAGTTCGTGAGCAAGGGCAAGCTCGAGGGTGAGGCGGCGCAGGCGGCGCTCGCCCGCATCTCCACCACCACCGATCTGGACGCGGCAGCCGACGCGGACGTCGTCGTGGAGGCCGTCTTCGAGAAGATCGAGGTCAAGCGGGAGATCTTCGGCACGCTCGACACGCTGGTCAAGGACGAGGCGATCCTCGCCTCCAACACCTCCGCCATCCCGATCACCAAGATCGCGGCGGCGACCGGCCGCCCCGAACGGGTCGTGGGTACACACTTCTTCTCGCCCGTCCCGATGATGGCGCTGTGCGAGCTCGTACGGGGACACCGGACGAGCGACGAAACCCTGGCCGCCGCACGTGAGTTCGCCGAGTCGGTCGGCAAGAGCTGCGTCGTGGTCAACCGCGACGTGGCGGGCTTCGTCACCACCCGGCTGATCTCCGCCCTCGTCGTCGAGGCGGCGAAGCTGCAGGAGTCGGGCGTGGCCAGCGCCGAAGACATCGACACAGCCTGCAAGCTGGGCTTCGGTCACGCGATGGGGCCACTGGCCACGGCCGACCTCACCGGCGTCGACATCCTTCTGCACGCCACCGAGAACATCTACGCCGAGTCCCAGGACCCGAAGTTCGCCCCGCCGGAATCCATGCGCCGGATGGTCGACGCGGGCGACATCGGCCGCAAGAGCGGCCGGGGCTTCTACGAACACTGACACACGCGGATATCCGCCGATACCGCCGATAACAGGGGAAACGTTCGATATCGGTTCGCTCGGACGGGTGATTTCCGTATCGGTTCGAGCACGGACGGCAACTGGACTGCCCCTTTCGCAGTCAGTTGCAGTGAAGCATCAGACGTAAAGGTACGCGGACCAGCCACACATCCGGGGAGCAGCTATGCATATCAGGGGCGACCACGCCGAGCTGGCCGTCGGGGGTCGCCTCGATGTCCGGAGCGCGGCGGACGCCCGTACGGTCCTGCACGCCGCCGTCGACTCCGGTGACGGCGATCTGGTGCTGGACCTGGCCGGACTCGATTCCTGGGACGCCACCGGACTCGGAGTGATCATGGGTGCCCACCGCCGCGCCGGACGCTGCGGCCGGCGGCTGGTGCTGCGTGACGTGCCTCCGCAGATGCAACGGTTGCTGATGGCCACCCGGCTGCACCGCATCCTCGCCATCGAGGGCGGCGATCCGGTCCCCGACGCCCAGATCCTCACCAACCCTTGACGTAAACGTTCCCGACAACGCTCTGCTCGCCCGGTAATACTGTCCGAGGAGCAGCGCCAGGCTCCGACGGTGCTGCCGGTCCCGCGACCCATGCACCACGGGGAGGCCGACGGGGGACGAGGGG
Source organism: Streptomyces sp. (assembly GCF_050698815.1). Classification (GTDB taxonomy): domain Bacteria; phylum Actinomycetota; class Actinomycetes; order Streptomycetales; family Streptomycetaceae; genus Streptomyces. The sequence goes on along the minus strand of NZ_JBOHCV010000790.1, from coordinate 2,641 downwards.
GCGTCGCCCGTACCGCAGCAACTGGGGGCAATCCACCATGGTTCAGCACGACAACGGTCAGCACGGCGACGTCGACGGCGGCGACGGCACCGATCCGGCCCGCACGGCCCGGATGGTGCGTCTCATCGCAGGCCCGCACCTGCTCACCGTCAACCCCGTCGACGGCAGTGAGATCGAGCCCTGCCCGCCGGGCGAGCTGCCCGGCACGCCCCGCAAACTGACGCCTGCTCACCGCCCCGCGCAGGGCAGCTCCGCCACCCCCGCCGGCGGCACCCCGGCGGGTGCGTTCGCCCTGCCCATGCTGGAGCGCGACGAGGAGCGCGAGCAGTTGGCGCGGCAGCTCGCGCGTGGGCGGTCCATACGGCTGACCGGTCCGTCCGGCGCGGGGCGCAGCACGCTGCTGGACGCCGTCGCCGAGGACGTCGCCGGGCTCGCCCCCGACGGCGTGGTGCGGCTGAGCGGTTACCACCGCACCCCTGCGGACCTGCTGCAGGAACTCTTCGCGGCCGTGTACGACGCTCCCCGGCAGCGGCCCGCGAGTGAGGAGGTCCGCATGGTCCTGCGCGACGTCGGCGCCATCGTCGTCCTCGACGACCTCGAGTTCGGCGGCGCCGCACTGGACGAGCTGCTGGACGCCACCCCCGAATGCGCCTACCTCCTCGCCGCCACCCCGGACGTCGCCGCCCCCTCGGCCGAGTCGCGGGTGGAGGAGGTCCTCCTCTCCGGGCTCAGCCGCACCGGTTCACTGGAACTGCTGGAACACGCCGTGCGGCGGCCGCTCACCAACGAGGAGACCGACTGGGCGAGCGACCTGTGGTTCGCCTCGGAAGGGGCCTCGGAGGGGCTGCCGCTGCGCCTGGTGCGGGCGGGCGCGCTGCTCCTGCACGGCGGCGTCCGCGAGCCGGCCGGTGGTACGGACACCGGTACGGACTCGGAGACCGGCACCGGCAGCGGCGCGGACACCGGCATGACGGCCCGGATCGCCGACCGGCTCACCCCCGCCGCGCGTGACGCGCTGCGCTTCGCCGTCGCCCTCGCGGGCGAACTCCCGCACCACACCCAGCTGCCCGCTCTCGTCGGCGACCCGCAGGCCGGTGAAGCGGTGGCGGAGCTGGCCGCGGCCGGGCTGGTCACGGCGGCGGGCGCGCACTACCGGCTGGCGGCCTCGGTCGCCGAGGACCTGACCCGGGCGGGTTACGCGGACGGCGCGGACGCCCGCGCCCTCACCGCCGCACAGCACTACGGCTGGTGGGTCGGCCATCCCGCCGTGATCCCGGAACGGATCGGCGCGGAGGCCGACGTGCTGCTCGCCGCCGTGCACGGCGCCCAGCGCGGCGGACACGCGAGCGCCGCCGTGCTGCTCGCCCACGCGGCCGCTCCGATAGTCGCCGCCGCACTGCGCTGGAGCGCGTGGGACCGGGTGTTGCGCGGAGGGCTGGAAGCGGCGCGTACGGCGGGTGAGGTCGCGGAAGAGGCCTACTTCCACCACGAGTTGGGGGTGCTCGCGCTCTGCACCGGCCGGCTGGAGCGGGCCAACACGGAGCTGGAGGCCTCCATCGGGCTGCGCGGTGTGCTCGCGGACCACCGCGGCACGGTCGCGGGCCGGCGGGCGCTGGCGCTGGTCACGGACCTGAGGGCGGCCGCGGAACAGGCGTCGGCGGTGACGCCGGGGGCCGCGGCGGCCTCCCACGCCGTACCCGCCGATGTGACGGCCCGCCTGCGGAAAGCCCTGGGCGTTGTGGGCGGTGGCCCGGCGGACAGTGCGAAGGGCGCGGACAGCCCGGACGCCACGCCGACCGTGGCGGCCACGGCCGCGCACAGTGCGTACCCTGCCACCCCCACGGGGAGCGGCGGCAGTCCGCTGGCCGGCACCCGGCGAAACCTGGTGGCCGCGGGCGCGGGCGCCGTGCTGGTCGCCGTACTCGGCACGATCGTCACCCTCGGCGGTGCCTCGGACGAGAACGCTCCGCCCGGTCAGGTCAACCCCCGTCAGTCCTCCAGCCAGCAGGAGGACGACAAGGAACTGACCGCGGACGACCCGGAGTCGAGCGAGGACAGCCCGGAGAGCCGGAGCACGAGCAGGTCCGAGAGCCCCGGCCCCACCAGCGAGTCGCCCGGTGCCTCCGAGAGCGCGAGCGGTGCGTCGCCGAGCGACAGCAGTTCGCAGCCGGACGACACGCCGTCGGGGTCTGACAGCGTGCCGGGAGGCTCCGGCGGCTCGTCCTCCAGCAGCACGTCCACCGACGGCGGTACCGGCAACGGTGGTACCGACACCGGCGGCAGTACCACCGACGGCGGCACCAGCACCGGCGCCGACGGTGGCACGACCGACGGTGGCAGCACGACCGACGGTGGAAGTACGACCGACGGTGGCAGTACGGCCGACGGCGGTACCACCACCACGACCACTGGCGGCTCCGCCGCCGGCAGTACGACCAGCGGCAGTTCGGGCACCACGACCAGCGGGTCGCCTACGCCATCCGGCTGAGGCACCGTCGGCGCGCTGTCCGGGCTTTCGTACGCGCCTCAGAAGAGCCGGAGCTTGTCGTCCTCGATGCCGCGCAGGGCGTTGTAGTCGAGGGTGACGCAGCCGATGCCCCGGTCCGTCGCCAGCACCCGCGCCTGCGGCTTGATCTCCTGC
>NZ_JBOHCV010000789.1:0-2059 GCF_050698815.1 Streptomyces sp. | reverse complement strand
GCGCCCCCGGCGGTGGGCCGGGGGCGCGGGGTGTGTTCTGGGGGTTAGTGGTGGTCAGCGGCGGCGACGACCGCATCCGGCGTGGCCGCAGCCGCCGCAGAAGCCGCCGTTGTTGCACTCGCAGCCGCACCCGCTGTGGTTGTGGGTTTCCACTTCCAAGTCCCTTTCCGGGTCGGGCATTTCCCGAATTTCCTTACTTATATCTTAATGGCAAATACCCCAGAAGCAAGGTATGCCCAACGGAATGCGAATTGATTGTCCGCAATGCAATTCCCCCTAATTCGCGGCTGCCGGAATGAGGTCCGGCCACCGGACGGCCTCCAGCGCACGCCGGTGCGAGTCGGGCACCGGCACGGTCGGGTAGCCCAGCCAGTCCAGGCCCATCGCCGCGAGGATCGTCGCGTCGGCCTGGTCGTAGCGGCCCGGCCCTTCGCACTCGACGCCGTACCGCTCGACGGCCACCGAGCGCACCATCCCCTTCGCGACCCGGGAGCGGTCCTTGCGGGGCCACTCCTGCGCGGGGTTGGCCCGGCCGGTGGCGTAGATCGTGCGGCCGTGGGGCGTCACGACGGCGTAGGGGATGCGGTGGCGCCACAGGTACTGGGTGACCAGCCACCACAGCCCGGCCAGCTCGTGGTGCCCGGCCTGCCCGCCCTGGGCGTACGCGGCGCCCTCGACCACCACGAGGTCCGCGCCGTCTTTCACGCTGAGCGCGATGGCCGCGAGCAGCCAGTCCAGCCGTTCGTGGCTGCGGCGGCGTCCGGGCCGGTGGGCGTACGCCCAGTTCGTTCCGGCGACGCCGGTCGAGGTCAGCGACAGGTCGAGGCCGACGACGCGTGGCTGCCACTTCCCCTTCTCCTGCACGCTGGGCAGGGTCACCGGGGCGCTCTGGAGTTCGGCGGTCACGCCCCACCTCCCGCGCGCCGGATGACCTCGGCCATCGACAGCTCCCGCCGGAACGGGACGCCCATCTCCTCTTCCAGGTCGGCGTACTCGCGCGCCAGCTCGGGCCGGAGCCCGGCCGCGCACTCCAGGTCCGGGACGGAGGCGAGGACGCACAGGCTGCACGAGAACCGCGACATGCCGGCGTCGTACGCCCAGTGGTAGGGCAGGCCACGGTCCCGGATGCGCTGCCACACCTCAGCCGTGCTCCAGCGCAGCACCGGGTACCACTGGGTCACCGTGCGGCGCCCGTTGCTGGCCCGGTGGTCGGCTTCAACGGCAGGCCGCCGGGCACGGGCGCGGGACTCCTCCGCCCGGAACCCCATGACGTGCACGATCCGCGCCGCGCGGCCGGAGACGCCGAGGGCGTTCACCTGCTCGGTGAGGAACCGGTGTGCCACGCCCCTCTTCTCCGATGTGCAGAACCGGGTCATGAGGTGCGGGAACTGTCCGCGCGCCCGGATACGGTGGACCAGGGACGGCCACTTCGCCATGCTGCGGACCTCGAACGGAAGCCCGTAGTGGGCGGCCTGGCGGCGTGCCAGGTCCACGGTCCCGGGCCACTCCACGGTGTGGTCGCGCGGGGTGCGGCCGAGGTCGATGTGCAGGACCACGATCCGGTCGCGGACCCCGGCGTCGTCGGCCTGGCGTACGGCCTCGTCCATGGCGGCGATGCTGTCCTTGCCGCCGCTGTTGCTGATGACGATGCGGTCGACGGAGGCGAGGTCGGGAACCGGTTCGGGGCCCTGTACGGCGCTGGCACTGACCAGTTCGAGCTGGGCGCTCACCGGCCGCCCTCGCCGGTCGCCGCGCGGTGCTTGGTGATCAGCCGCTCGGCCTCGGCCATGGCCGGACCCTTGTGGCGGTCGACCCACTCACCGTCGTAGCTGCCGACCGGGCCCCACAGGTACCAACCGGTGTCGTGGTAGCCGTCCTTCGGGTTCCTGCGGCGGTGCCCCAGCTCCCACCAGCCGTCACGCCAGCGCCACAGACGCTTGGCGTCGGCATCGCGCACCCAGCCAGCACGCTCGGCCAGGGCCTGCAGGCGGGCGACGTCGGTGCGCAGCATCGCCGCTTCGGCGGCGGCTTCCAGGTCGCGCGGGGCGGTGTGCTCGGC
>NZ_JBOHCV010000788.1:0-2001 GCF_050698815.1 Streptomyces sp. | reverse complement strand
CCGGACAACATCGGTGACTCCAAGCCGCCGGTGAAGCTGGACACCCAGGCCGCGGGCCTCCGACTCGCAGAGGGGGCGAAGCTGGCGCCGTCCAAGGTGCTGGACATCAAGTTCGTCACCGAGGACCTGGGCGGCGAGGAGCGCCGCGAAGACAGCACCGGGAAGACGAAGTTCACGCTCCAGGCCGAGGTGCTGTTCCCGAAGAACAGCTGGAAGCTCAACTCCGGCGCGAAGTCCCGTATCAAGGACATCGCCGACGAGGTCGAGACGCAGAAGGCCACGGAGCTCAACGTCTTCGGCTTCACCGACAACCTCGGCTCCTACGCACACGGCAAGACGCTCTCCAAGAAGCGCGCCAACGCCGTCCAGCAGGCGCTGGCCAAGGAGTTGAACTCGACGATCGCCTTCAACGTACGCGGCTACAGCGAGGACTACCCGATCGCGGACAACAACACCGAGGACGGCCGCGAGAAGAACCGTCGCGTCGAGGTCTCGTTCCCCCGCGAGGAGTGACGCGGCAGCCGGGAGGAGCACAGGCGAGACGCACGTCACATTCGGCCCTGTCACATCCGGGTGGCGCTGTTCCGTCAAGGAGGTGTAATCACCGACGACGGCACACGGGAGCGCACCATGGATGCTCGTTTGAACCTCTTCGGCAACCCGGTCGCAGGTAAGTTGCTGGGGCACATCACCTCGGCGGTCAAGGTGGTCTCGGACTCGACTCTGCCGGCCGCGACGCAGCAGTTGGTGATGCTGCGCGCCAGTCAGATCAATGGCTGCGGTTTCTGCACCGACATGCACGCCAAGGACGCCGCGTACGCCGGGGAGACCGCCACGCGACTCCACATGGTCGCGGCCTGGCGGGAGGCCAAGGTGTTCACGGAGCCCGAGCGGGCCGCCCTGGAGCTGGCGGAGCAGGGCACCCGTATCGCCGACGCGGCCGGTGGTGTCACGGACGAGGCCTGGGCGAATGCCGCCAAGCACTACGACGAGGACCAGCTCGCCGCCTTGGTGTCTCTCATCGCCCTCATCAACGCCTTCAACCGCGTGAACGTCATCGTCCGGCAGCCTGCCGGCGACTACCAGCCGGGCCAGTTCGGATAACGAGCGGAGCCGGACGGCCCGGGACTGCTGTGGCTTGCTCCTTCGCTCCACGACGGCTCAAGCCACAGCTCAGCCGATCGGGCGGATCTCGTTACGTACGGCCCGCTGCCAGTCGGTGCGGAGCAGGTCCAGCTGGGCGAGGTCGCCCTGGGTCCAGCTCGTGCGGTCCGCGACGAACCGTCGGATGGCCTCGTTGGCCTCCGCGACGGAGGGAACGTCAGAAAGTGACTGAGATGTCGGGGACATGTGAACAAGTTTAGGGGCTCCCGCTGACACCGGCAGCCAAATAGTGGGGGATATAGGTCACGCGACACCATCCCGCCCCTGTAAACCGCGAACGCGGTGAGTCGCGTCCGGCTCTCGGGGTCGGCGTCCGAAAAATCTGCTTCGACCGGGAATGCGACCCTGACCCCAGGCGTTGAGGGGGGTGAGGGCATGGATGGTGGAACAGAGTCCTCGGGCGCCACCTCATCGCCCGTGGGGAAGATCGTTCGGCTGAAGCCCCGCGGAGCTTTCCCGCCGAGAGGCGACCGCCACCGTCGGTGCCCGCCAGAAGACCGGCGCCGGTCAGGAGGCCCCCCGTCCTGGTCGGCGCCTCCCCGTGTCTCGGGCGCTCGCCCGTCAGCCCCCGTCAGCCCCCCCCGTCAGGCCACCACCGGTACCGCGTCAGCCCGGCAGTCGGCGCACCGCGCGTCGGGGTCATGGCTTCTGATCGCCCGCTCGCATCCCTCGCAGGTCACCAGCGGTGCTTGGCGTGGTGCCGGCGGCGGTGGGGAATCGGCGGGCAGCGGTGGCGGGAGGAGCACGCTCAGGCGGTGCTCCAGGAAGCGGGCGGGGTGGTGGATCGGTACGGGCTCGGGGGGCAGGTTCGCGGTGAGGGTCCGGGTGATCTGCGCG
>NZ_JBOHCV010000787.1:0-13725 GCF_050698815.1 Streptomyces sp. | reverse complement strand
CCGGTGACGTGTCGACGTCACCGGCCCCGACGAATTTCCCATCAGCTGTCTACCAGCGGTACCAGCGGCCGAATGCGGACCGGCCTCAGCTGTTGGTGAGCATGCGGGCGCGGAGCCCGGAAAGGCTCCGGCTGAGCAGCCTGGAGACATGCATCTGGGAGAGGCCGAGGTGTTCTCCGATCTGCGCCTGTGTCATCTCCTCGCCGAAGCGCAATTGCAGTATCGTGCGGTCGCGTTCGGAGAGTTGGGCCAGCAGCGGCTTGAGGGCTTGGAAGTCCTCGACCAGGTCCATGGCTTCGTCCCGCTCGCCCAGCACGTCCGCCAGCGAGGCCTCGCCGTCCTCGTTGTTGATCGTGGCGTCGAGCGAGGTGGAGCTGTAGCCGTTCGCCGCGACCTGGCCCTCGACGATCTCCTCCTCGGTCACCTCGAGGTATTCGGCCAGCTCACTCACCCGCGGCGCACGGCCCAGTCGCGCGGTGAGCTTGTCGTTCGCCCTCGCCAGGGACATGCGCATCTCCTGGAGCCGGCGCGGGACCCGTACGTCCCAGGTGGTGTCGCGGAAGAAGCGCTTGATCTCTCCGACGATGTACGGAATGGCGAAGGTGGTGAACTCCACTTCCCGTGACAGGTCGAAACGGTCGATCGCCTTGATCAGACCGATCGTGCCGACCTGGACGATGTCCTCCATCTCGTCGGTACGGGAGCGGAACCGGCGCGCGGAATACCGGACGAGAGTGAGGTTGATCTCGATGAGGGTGTTCCGCACGTACTGGTACTCGTGCGTGCCCTCCTCCAGTACGGCGAGCCGGTCGAAGAAGGTCTTCGACAGCTGCCGGGCATCGGCGGGCGCGAGATTCTCCGGCACCTCGACAGGTGACGGCTGTCCCAACTCCCCCTCAACGGCACGACCTTCCCTTTCGGGCACCGCTTCCTCGGTCTGCGCTGCTGTTACGACGGTCGGCACGCCCGCTGTCATCGGTGAGGACCTCCTCTTTCCGTCACAGGAAGAACACGTTGGATCCACCGCTTACCCCGCTTCGCACCGGCCAATCGTCCGCTTCCCCTTCCCGTCGCTCTCGGGTGCCGGCGCGGGCCCGTCGCCGGGCTGTGGGGCATGGGGCGGCCGGGGCGGGGAAAGCGGAACGGGACAGGCCGGGACGAAGGCGAGAAACGAAGGAGCGCAACGGTGTTGATGGCGCATCCCGCGGCGGCGTGCGCGAGGCGCGGAACGGCACAGCGGCAGATGACGGGGGGCTCGACGTGCTGATCGTGGACTCGTGGTGCACCGACGTCGGCCAGGCCCGCCGGGCGGCGGAGGAGTACCTGGCGCAGTCGTGCGCCTGGGTGGACCTGGGCGGTGTACTGCTGGTGGTGTCGGAGCTGGTGACCAACGCGCAGCGGCACGCCGCCGGCTGGTGGCGGCTGCGGGTGTGGGCCGAGCGTCATCTCGTACGGGTGGAGGTCACCGACACCGAACCGGTGCCGCCGTGCTGGCGTACCGGGAACCTCGACGGCAGCGGGGGCTGGGGACTGCGGATCGCGGGGGAGTGCGCCGACAGCCTGGAGGTCGTCCCCACCGCCGACGGAAAGATCATGCGGGCGCAATGGCTGCACCCCGACCACGCGGGTGCGGCCGCGGCCTGAACCGCCGGCCCCACCCCCGTGCTCGGATGAACCGCTCTTCGCCTACTTGTAGATTTCTCCGACCCATTCCGGGTGGTCTATGAACGGGTTCCGGTTGTGCTGGAACTTGTCGAATATGACCTGGTTCCGGTTCTTCTCGAAAGCGTCCGGCGGGTCCTGCTCGCTCCACTGCTTCAGGACGGACAGCCGTCCGTGGAGGGGCTGGGAGCCGTTGTTGACCGCGTCGTTGGCCTCCAGGTCGGGGAAGGAGTCCTCGCCCTCGTAGCGGACGTCCATGTAGAGGATCATGCGGGCCACGTCGCCCTTGACCGCGTCCCGCGGCTCGTAGGAGTCGTCGTCGGTGAAGTTGCCCGGGGCTTCCTCGACCTCGCTGCCGCCGGCGTCGAAGTCCTTGCTGCCGCGGGTGCTGTTGACCGAAACGTCCGTCGGCCGCAGGTGGTGGACGTCGGTGCCGGGACCGGTGGCGGTGCCGAAGTCGCCGTGCGACTTGGCCCATACGTGCTCGCGGTTCCACTGGTCCGGGTCGCCGCCGTTGCTATCCTTGGACTGGGAACGCCCGGTGTAGAGAAGGATGACGTTGCCGGTGTTGTCCGGGTCCTGGTCGGTCTCCTTCAGCGCGTCCCAGACCTGGTCGTAGGAGATCGCGGTGGCGCCGGTGCTGATGATGGTGTGCAGCGCGGTCTTGAGTTCCTCGCCGGTCTTGCCCTCGGCGTCCTGGTAGTACTCGTCGGCAGCCGTGGTGCGGGCGCTGCCGGCCTGCTCCGTGGTCGCGTTCGCCGCGACCGGTACGAGCGCGGCGGCGGCCACGAGTGCGGTGACGGGCAATGCGGCCAGCAGCGCTCTGCGGCGGCCGGTGGAACGGGTGACGTCCACGTTGTAGTCCTCTCCCCGAGGATGTGGCGCCGAGCGCGCAATGTGGGGGTCGCGACACGGCACCGGCCGACGTCGATCGGCCGCAGCGAAGCCTTCCACTGCCCCGAACACCGATGCGTGCAGAGATGGAAACAGTCATGAGGAGAAATCGTGAAGACGACCTCCCCGTCACCCAGGGCGACTTCGGGATCACGGCGCCAACCCGCCGACGTGCGGCACCCGTTGAGGGCAGGGCGATACTGGTGCGCGCCCGAATGAATGTATGAGGAACCGGAGTGGCAGTGGACGGCACCGAGACCACCGGCGACACGGCGGGAACGGCGCCGGCCGGCTGGCGGCGGCTGGTGATGGACACCCGTCCGCTGCGCCACCCCTCCTTCCGCCGCCTGTGGACCTCCACCACGGTCACGGCCGTCGGCAGCCAGCTCACCGCGGTGGCCGTACCCAAGCAGGTCTACGACATCACCGGGTCCTCGGCCTGGGTCGGCTACGCCAGCTTCGCGGGCCTCATACCCCTGGTCGTGTTCGCGCTGTGGGGCGGGGCGATCGCCGACAGCATGGACCGGCGCAAGCTGCTGCTGGTCACCAACGCGGGCATCGCCGTGACGTCCCTGCTGTTCTGGGTGCAGGCCGTCACGGGTACCGAGTCGGTCGGCGTACTGATGGTGCTGCTGGCCGCGCAGCAGGCCTTCTTCGGCATCAACTCCCCGACCCGCAGCGCATCGATCGCCCGGCTGGTGCCCACCTCCGAACTGCCCGCCGCGAACGCGCTCGGCTCGACCGTCGCGATGACCGGCATGGTGCTGGGTCCCCTGCTGGCCGGTGCCCTCATCCCGGTCATCGGGCTGCCCGAGCTGTACCTGATCGACGCGCTCGCCCTGTGCGCCGCCGTGTGGGCGGTCTGGCAGTTGCCCGCCATGCCGCCACTGGCCGGCACCGGCACGGCCACCGCGCGGCGGGCGGGCTGGCGCGAAGTGGCCGCGGGATTCCGCTACATCACCGCCCGGCGGGTGCTGCTGCTGTCCTTCGTCGCCGACATCGTCGCCATGGTCTTCGGCATGCCCCGCGCCCTCTTCCCGCAACTCGCCGCCACCACCTACGCGCCGTGGGGCGAAGGGCTCGCCCTGGGCGTGCTGTTCGCCGCGATCCCGGTCGGGGCGGTGGCCGGAGGGCTGCTCTCGGGGACCTTCTCCCGCGCCCGTCACCACGGACTCATGGTGATCGCCGCTGTCATCGCCTGGGGAGCGGCCGTCGCCGGGGCCGGCCTGAGCACCGGCCTGTGGTGGGCGGCCGGCTTCCTCGCGGTGGGCGGGGTCGCCGACATGGTCTCCATGGTCTTCCGCGGAGCCATCCTCCAGTCGGTGGCCACCGATGACATGCGGGGCCGCATGCAGGGGGTGTTCACCGTCGTGGTCGCGGGCGGCCCGCGGGTGGCGGACCTGCTGCACGGCACGGCGGGCGCCGCCCTGGGCAGCCGTACGGCCGTCACCGCGGGCGGCCTCCTCGTCATCGTCACCATGCTGACCCTGGCGCTGACGATGCCGGCACTGCGGCGCTACCGCGCCTGACGCGGCGCCGGGACGGCGGCTCGGCCCGCGGATCTCACCGGCCCGCGGATCTCACGTGACCGCGGCGCCGGGGAAACGCGAACGAGTCGCTTTCCCCCGGCGCCCGGACCGTTCCGTTTCAGGATCCGCATTCCGCGGTCACGCCTTCTCCACCTGGACTCCATCTTTCTTCACTGCCGAAGCCCCGAAAATTCCGGGTGAACTCGGTCAGAGGCGGCGCACCCGCGCGGAAATTCCGTGGCCGACGAGCAGGTAGATTGCGGCAGGCAGACCGTAGTTGAGGAATACGCGCACGCCTTCGTTCTCCATGGTGAAGATGTCCTGTGCCCACCAGGCGAGCCAGTCGGCCATACCCTTCACGAAATCGACGAACGGGTTCCCCTGGTTGGCCTCGAGCAGGTACAGCGCGATCCACAGGCCCAGGAACACGGCTGCGATGTCGGCGATCGTGTGGATGATCAGGGCCATGCGCTGCGAGCCGGACCCGTCCCGCGGGCGGCGCTCCCGGCGCGGGGCGCGGCCGCCGTGGGAGTGGTCGGGGGGCGGAGGGGGACCGTCCTGCGCGTAGTCGGGGCGCGGCGGAGGGCCGGGAGGGCCTCCCATGGGGCGCTGCTGGTACGGCTGCCTGGGCATGGGTTCGGTGTCGCTCACGGGGTCCCAATCCGACGCGTGAAGCGTCTCTCGATGGAGAAGAATGGCCACGGCCGGCTGCCCCCCGAAAACCTCCGGCCGTATATCGGTGCGGGGCGTTTTCGGTCCCCGCATTCCCTCTGCGCCCCGAAGGGGCAATGGCGTTACATCATCGACGCCGCCTTCTTGATCGCTTCGCGGATGCGGAAGTAGGTGCCGCAGCGGCACACGTTCGCGATCTCGTCGATGTCCGCGTCGGTGGGATTCTTCGTCTTCTTCAACAGGGCGACGGCGGCCATGATCTGGCCGGGCTGGCAGTAGCCGCACTGGGCGACGTCCTGGTCCAGCCAGGCCTCCTGGACCGGGTGCAGGGTGTCCCCGTCGGCGAGACCCTCGATGGTGGTGACCTCCTTGCCCGCTGCGTCGGAGACCGGGACGACGCACGGGTTCACGGCCCGCCCGTCCAGGTGGCTCGTACAGGCCTTGCAGACGTCGATGCCGCAGCCGTACTTGGGGCCCCGGATGCCGAGCAGGTCGCGGAGCACCCACAGCAGGGGCAGGTCGGCGGGGGCGTCGACCGTGACGCTCTTTCCGTTGACGGAGAAGGTGTGGGAAGGCAACGGAGGCTCCTCAACGGGGGAAGGGTTCGAAATCGACGTCGAAGTTCACGGGGAACGTGCGCGGCCGTGTGCCGGTGGCGCGCGCGTAGGCGTTGGCGATCGCGCCGACCGCCGCGGGCACACCCAGCTCTCCGGCCCCGCCGGGCTCCCCGTCGGCGGGCAGCACGTGAATCCTTACGTCCGGCGGGCTGTCGGCCTGCCGGGCGTAGTGGAACTGCGAATAGCTGCCCTCCAGCGGCAGCCCCTCCTCGATGTGCAGGCCTGCCCGCAGGGTGGTGGAGATGGCGTCGGTCAGCCCGCCGAGCATCTGCGCCTCCAGCCCGCGCGGGTTCACCGGCCGGCCTACGTCGACGGCGATGACGGCCTTGGTGACGCGGGGTTTCTTCGGGTCGCGTGCGTCGATCTCGACCAGGCAGGCCGTACGTGACTTGTACTCCTCGTGGAATCCGACGCCCTGCGCGAAGCCCTCCGGCATCGGCCGGCCCCACTGCCCGTCGTCGGCGGCCTTGTCCAGTACGGCCCGCTGCCGGTCGTTCTTGAGGAACTCCCGCCGGAAGGCGACCGGGTCCTTACGCAGTTTCGCGGCGAGCTCGTCGACGACGATCTCCTCCGCGCCGCGCGTGTTCGCCGAGTACACCGACCGCCAGGAGGCGGTGGGCATCTTCAGCGGGACCTCGGTGAGCAGCTGCGTGGTGACGCCGAAGTTGTACGGCGACTTCACCGTGGTCAGGAAGAGCGACTGCGCGAGGGTCGCGTTCCCCGCGCCGCCCGGGAGTTTCGCGCCACTCGCGCTGAGGGCCTCGCCGAGCCCGTGCCGGAAGTCGGTCTCGACCGCGGCGACCCGGTGCTCGAAGGTGAGCACGTTCCCCAGCGCGTACGTCGCCCGGATCTTGTGGTGGGTGGCGGGGCGCATCCGGCCGTGGCGCATGTCGTCGATGCGGGACCACATCAGCTTGACCGGCCGGCCGCTCTTCTTGGATATCCGGGCCGCCTCGAGCGCCCCGTCGAAGAACAGCCGCCGGCCGAAGGAGCCCCCGGCCTGGACGACATGGACGGTGACCTTGTCCTGCGGCAGCCCGAGCTCGGCGGCGATCGTCTGCAGCGCCACGATGGGCGTCTTCAGCCCCGACCAGATGGTGGCGCTGTCCGCCCGTACGTCCGCGACCGCGGAGTTCGTCTCCAGCGGCGCGTGACTGGCGAAGGCGAAGTCGAACTCGGCGTCGACGTGCTTGGTCAGCACCGGGGGCACGGCCGGCGGCAGCGTCGCTGCCCGCAGTCGCTTGCGGATGCCGTCGTCGGAGAGGTCGTCGACGGTGCCCTTGCCCCAGGTCACCTCGAGTGCGTCCTTGCCGTCGAGCGCCTGGCCGAAGGTCTCGGCCACGACCGCCACCCCGGTCGGGACGACCACGACGTCGAGGACCCCGGGCATGGCGCGGACGGCGGCCTCGTTGCCGACCGACTTCACGGTGCCGTTGAGCGTCGGGGGCCTGCGCACCATGGCCGGCTTCGCGCCGGGGACGTCCAGATCGAGGGTGTACTGCTGCTGCCCGGTCACGATCGCCCTGGCGTCGATGCGGGAGGTCGGCTTTCCGACCAGCGAGTGGTCGGATTCCTTCTTGGGGGCGGTCTGCTGCCCGCTCAGCTCTTCGGTCTTGTCCCCGGCGGCCGCCGCGGCGAGCGATCCGTAGGACGCCTTGCGGCCGTCCGGCGCGACGACCACACCCTTGCGTACGGTCAGCGCGTCCGCCTCGAGGTTCCACTGCCTGGCGGCGATGGCGACCATACGGGCACGGGCGGCGGCCGCGGTCCGCCGGACCGGGTCGTAGAGCGACCTGATCGAGTTCGAACTTCCGGTGAGCTGGTTGAACAGCAGCTCGGGACGTGCGTCGTCGAGACGGACGCGTACGTTCTCCAGCGGCGTGTCCAGCTCCTCCGCGACCAGCATCGCGATCGCGGTGGTCAGGCCCTGGCCGACTTCCTCCCGCGGCAGCCGGAAGTGCGCCGTGCCGTCCTCGTCGACCGTCAGCACCAGCATGCCCGCGGTCGGCTTGCCGGCCAGGATCAGCACGTCGCCGAGGTCGACGACATCACCGGGCGCGGGCGGCGACGGGATCGCTCCCTCCGCGCTGGGCGGCGAGACCGACTCCGCACCGATGCTGGTGGCGACCGCGAGAGTGGGCGCGGCGACCAGATAGGTGAGAAACCTGCGCCTGCCGTGATCCGCCATGCGGGACTCCTTCGGGGACGGAGGCTGTGGAGGGCAGCCTGCTCGGAGTGGACCGAGCAGTGCTCCCGAGCCTTCTCCGCCGCCGTCCGGGGAGTCCTGGCGGCCGACGTGTGCGTGGGTCGTGAGAGGTCGTGAGAGGTCGTGAGGTCGTGAGTCGGCCCTGCGCACACACTTTCGCGCTGCACGCTTCCGGGCAATGTGCGCTGCGTGATGATTGTGCGGAGGCGTTGGGTGCACCGCAGCCGCGCTCCGGCGCAGTGACACTCACCGGATGCGTGGCGCAGAGGAAGGTATCGCCGACTGGTCATCGGCGGTGAGCGATCGAGGCTTCCCCCCGTTCCTCGGTCCGCGTCAGCGGCGCGGGCGGCCGGTCTGCACCCCGGCCCGCCCGCGCCGCGCTGCGCGCCACCGCGCCGATGCGTCTTGCGTCGCCCGTGTCGCCCGTGTCGTCAGAGGGGTCAGCGCCCCTGCAACGCCTTGACGTTGTTCCCGAAGGTCCAGCCCTTCGACCCGTCCCAGTTGAGCGACCAGGTCATCAGGCCCTTCAGGCTGCCGCCGTAGTGGTTCCACGCCTGCGAGACCTGGCCCGGCGACATGTAGCCGCCCCCGGCGCCCGGCTGCGCCGGCAGCCCCGGCACCTGCTTGTCGTAGGGAACCCTGATCGTGGTGCCCTGGACGACCAGACCCTTGTTCAGGCAGTCCGTCTGCGCGGTGAAGCCCTGGACGGTGCCGGCGGAGTAGGAGTCGCCGGAGCAGCCGTACATGCTGCCGTTGTAGTACTGCATGTTCAGCCACCACAGCCGGCCGTTGTCCGCGTACTTCTTCACGCGGTACGCAGCTCCCGTCCTCCGTAGACCTCATCTCCCAGGAAGAACGAGGCGGAGATGCCCTGCCGGTCGGCGGTGCGGAGCATGTCCGCCGCCATGTGCGGCTTGGTGGCGAAGCACAGCTCCTCGGGGACGCCGGTTAGCTCACGGCGTTCCTCGTCGGCGGCCCAGTCCTGGGGGAGGTACAGGCGCCGGTCGATCAGGCAGTGTCCGGCGGAGGTGGCGAATGTCAGGTGCACGGCGACCTGGCACAGGTCCACGCCGCCGACCGAACCGGAGTACTGGCGGGCCGCACCGACCGCGTTGGTGGAGGACTTCGCGTCCCCGGTCTCGTCCGCGATCAGGATCCCGTCGCCGTCGTCGAGCAGGTCCACGGCCCAGGCGCCGTCCGCCCCAGCACCGCTGGGTCGTCCCACACCGCACGGGAGAGCAGGTGGTGCGGGCTCGCTCGCCGATCGCTTCGGCCAGGCTCCAGCAGTTGACGTCTTCGAGTTCCATCAGCATGCCCCGGCATCCGTGCGAAGGTCTCCCGGGTCTCGGAGCGGGCGAAGCAGTCGGAGACCGAGGCCAACAGGTCCCCGAACGCCCTGTCGTGGCCTGTCTCGTCTCTCGTGGCCGCAGCGGCCGTCTCGTTCTGATGTTGCGTCACACCAGTCATGATCAAGGCGGCCGCCCTGGCGCCCGCAGCCACCCCACCACGCCGCTGAACAGCAGCAACGAGCACCGGCAGACCTATCTACAGCTGCCGTAACTACTGTCCGGCTTCGATCCACTTCTGCGTATCAGGACGCGCAGAGCAGAAGCGGTCTACCATACAGACCACTGCATGCGCGACACCTCAGCGAAGGGAACGCGAACGGTGGGGGACAAGCTCAATATTTCGGCACATGAACTCAACGCCTCGGGTGGTGCCGCCGACACCATCGCTGGTGATCTAGCGGATCCACTCAAGCAGGCAGTCAGCGATGCGGAGGATGCCGGTTCCGCCCTGCGGCACTGGGAGGTCGGCACTGAGCTGACAGCGGTAGCGGAACGCTGGGGAGTCGCGTTAGAGAAGTTGTGTGACCGGATCCGCGACCACGCGGATGGCCTGCGGCTCGTGGCTCGCGGGCATGCAATCAATGAGCAAGATGTCTCAAGTAAGTTCAAGGGGTGGGCCTGAGGTGCCGGGGGGGTACGCACATCTCTTCGATCAGGACTTTTCTGATCTTGATGCTGCGGTCAAATCGTGGCAGAAACTCGCCGGAAAACTCTCCAAGGCTCAGAGTAACTCTGGTCGTAAGGTCAGCGGGCCCTTACGCAAGGCGGGTTGGACCGGAGATAGCGCACACTACGGTTTCGCGGCACTGGAAGCGGCCGAGAGCATGCTGGACACCGCCCACACCAATGTCCAGCTTATTTCCACCATTCTGGATACTGCAAGCGAGCGTATGCAGAGCGCGAAGCGCGCGCTGCGCCGTGCGACAAATGATGCGGAGTCAGCAGGGCACAAGGTAACGGCGGACGGGACCGTTGAACGGATCACCGCGTAGTGATGCGGCAGGCGGCGGGATTCCGCACCGTGCTGCGGTTGAAGACGCCAACAGCAGCCTTGCAAGCTATCAGGACCGTATCAACAAGGCGATTGAGAAGGCGCAGCGGGCCAGCTGGCAGGCCTTCCAGGCGCTGCATGAGATTGACCCCTTTGATCTGGACAAGCAGTACGGCGCGGAGAATGCGCAGAAAGACGCCGAACGGGTTGCGAAGATGATGGGGATCGACCCCAAAAAGATCCCGGATGGTGACGATCCAAAAGTCAACGCCGCTTGGTGGGAAAGCGTGAGCGAAGACGAGCGTCGGATCTATCTGGCCGCATACCCGGATCAGATCGGTAGCCTCGACGGCGTCCCCTCCGACATTCGCGACCGTGCCAATCGCACCGTACTGGAAGCGAAGTACAACGATCTCGCTATGCGAGCGGAGAACGGCTCCCTCGGCATCCGCGACCAGGCCACCTACAACTCGTTGAGCAAGCTCAAGGATCGACTGGACAAGGGGGACACCGCCCCAGCCGAAAAGCGACTCTACCTGCTGGGCCTGGACCCCGAAGCTCGGGATGGGCGGGCAATCATCGCCATGGGTAATCCTGACCAAGCAGCACACACCGCGATTCTGGTACCGGGAACGGGCACGGACCTGAGTAATATGACCGGTCAGATCGACCGATTGGACCGGACCCATGACGCGGCGAGTGAGCGCGCTCGAGGCGAAGGTGTCTCAGTCATCAGCTGGCTGGGATACGACGCGCCGGAGGTCGATGGCAGCGTGACCACCACTGGCCGGGCCGAAGACGGTGCCTCGGATCTCAGACATTTCACGGAGGGAACGCGCGTCGCACATGGGAACGGCGACAGCCACCTGACCGTCATCGGCCACAGCTATGGATCGACAATGGTCGGTACAGCCGCAGGCGAAGGTAAAGGACTGGGAGCCGACGACATCATTTCTCTCGGTAGTCCAGGAATGAATGTTGGAACCGCAAAGGATCTCCAAATCGACCCTCAGCATTTCTGGGCCGGGGCGTCTCAGCAAGATCCTATCGTACGTCACACTTCCGGCCTGACCTTGGGGCCGAACCCGGCCTCGGAGGAATTCGGCGGGCAGCCGATGGCAGTGAATGACGGTGGGCACAGCAGTTACTGGGACCCAGAGCAAGAAAGCCTGAATAATCAAGCCAGAGTGATTGCGGGGCGCCCGGCTCGGCTCGGTCGGCACTACGAAGCAGGGCCTTCCGATCCTCCCGTGAATCCGGTCGCTCCAGATGGCTCCAACCCCCTAGTGATTGGATGAGAGGGAGCATGAGACTGCGACTCCATCGATCACCGCACGATTCTGCGGGTCGCACACTGAGCCGAGTGGTGGGCATTGCCCTCCTTCCACTTCTCATCGGAGCCTGTATGTCCCAACCAGACGGATCCGGTGACGCGACACCACCGAGCGGCAGTGAAGCAATCAATAAACCGCTGCCAAGGATGAGCAAGAAGGAGGCCCAGAAATGGGCTCACCACTTCGTTGAATCCATGGCCCGTACGGCGAGAGTGGAAATCGACAAGAAGACAGTGAAACCTGCCTTCAGTAACTGTGTGGGCGAGAATGCCGAGGTAGCCAAAGATGGAAGATTCAACCTCGACTACTATGCGCGCGCTCCCATCAGTGTCGACGATCAGGCCACAGCAGTGAGGCGAGTTCACGATGAACTCAAGAAGCGGGGGTACAAGATCCTGGGATTGCAGGAAATTGGAGGGGAGAAGTCATCGGTGATCCTGGATGCCAAAAGCAAGGAGAAAGACTTTTCGATCTCCGTCGAGGGTAGTTCCCAGGACCCTGACCTTCTTTTCAGTGTGACGACTCCTTGCATACTCCCACCTGGTGCGAAGCAGCAGAAGTTCTGATCAGCGCGCACGGAAGCGGCGCTGCGCCAGCGCTGTCGCGCTTCCGGCCCGGTTCGGGCCAGCCGGCGGAGGAACGCCCGCCATGCCCACCGCTGTGACTGCTGACGCGCCACGTCGCTGCAGTGAGGTCGGGCATGGCGAGGCGGTCCTGGTTCATGGTCTGTGCTCCTTGGCGATGCGGCGGATCAGCCTGCGCGATTCCGTTGGCGGCAACGCTAAAGTGCGAGCGTCGTCGAACAGCTCGCGGTATCGGGTGACTTCGGACTCCTGCTCCATCCAGATGTTGCCGGTCGGAGTCTCTGTCAGTACGAGGTCCAGTGCTGACACCCGAGGACACGGTCCTCTCGGTACGCAGCGAGCACTACGCCTCGGGCGGCCTCGCGATCGTACTGGGGCTGGACGGTGGTACGCGATGCCGGTCTCGCTCGTTCTGACGGCAGTTGTGCGGGCGGTGCTGGCTCCCGAGGCATGAGCGGGCGGCCCGGCGGGCGATGAGCCCTGGCCGAATGTCAGCCCCGCTCTCAGGCGGTCGTACTTCGCCCTGGTGCGGTTCAGGACCGTGCTGACGAGCTGCCCTGAGGCTATTCGCCGTGGTAGAGGCGCTCCAGGTCGATGAGTTGGACGGCGTGGTCGCGAGCGGCGGTCTGGCGGAGTTCGTCGGTGAAGCCCGCGCCGCTGAAGCACAGGAGACGGGTCTGCTCCGGTGGTCTGCCATGGCGGCTGCCCAGAAGTGCGCGGATGTGCTGAAGGCGCTGCAGGTGACTGGTGCCCATGGTGTCGTTCCATTTGGCTTCGCCGATGGCGAGGAGTGCTTCACGGTCGTGGTCGTCGCGACCGAAGACGGCGACGTCCACTTCGTGGCTCGTCTTCCCGGCGGAGTCGTTGGCGGTTCCGGTGGCGACGCGCGAGGCGTGGCCGTCGAGCGTTTCGGGAGCCGCGTGCCAGCGGGCCCACTCGCGGCAGAGGGACTCGAAGTGGGGGCCGAGGACCTTGCTGCGGAAGGTGGTCTGCGCGCGGCGCCAGACGGATGCGGCGCGGCCGGGGCGTTCGAGGTCGCCCCAGTGGGGGCGCATGACGGCGTGGTAGAAGGTGACCAGCGGCTCGGCGATGCGGTACGCGGAGCGATTGCGGCGGAAGGCGTCCGGTTCATGGCGGATGAGGCCGACGTCTTGGAGGACGTGGAGCGGGTGGGCCAGGTCGGTGGATTTGCGGCCGAGGTAGTCGGCGATGCCGCCGCGTGAGGCGTTGCCGGAGGCGATGGCGGCCAGTACGGAGTGGTAGAGCGCGGTGTCGTGGAGATCCGGTTCCTCGGCGAGGAGATAGCGGCCTTCGCGGAAGAGGGGGCGGCCCGGGTTGAGGACGGCGCGGGTGACCCAGTCGTCGAAGTCGGCGGGGTCGGCGGGGGTGTCGCCCTGGGTGAATTCGCGGCGGTAAGCGGGGGTGCCGCCGACGATCGCGTGGGTGAGGGCCGCGGTGTGGGGGTCGGTGATGTCCCAGAACTGGGCGGCGAAGCGGTAATCCAGGGTGGGGACGACGAGTTCGAGACCGGCCCGCCCGCGCAAGGGGGCGTTGCCGGACAGCAGACCCCCCATGAAGGACAGGGCGGAGCCGCAGAGCAGAAGGCGCACGGGAGTGCTGTCGCGGCGGGCCGCGGGGTCCAAGGCCCGCTGGATGATGGACGGCAGGGCGGGCGCGGCCTTGGCGAGGAAGGGGAATTCGTCGATGACGACGGTCGTGGGGCCGTCGGCCGCGATGCGCATGAGGCGGGTGATGGCCTCGTCCCAGTGGGCGAAACGGTAGGGGGCCGGTTCGTCACAGTGGGCGGCGAGGGCTTCGCCGAACAGCCGTAGCGCGTCAGCCTCGGTGGTCTCGGTGGCGGTGAACATGAAGCCGCCCGAGGCCCGG
>NZ_JBOHCV010000786.1:0-11564 GCF_050698815.1 Streptomyces sp. | reverse complement strand
ACCGGCGTCTCCGACGCCGGTGCCACCCTCTGGAACGGCCTCTTCCTGCCCATGGCCGTCGCCGGGGGACTGACACTGATCGCGGTGCTGCTGCGGTCCCGGGCGGTGGTCGTACTGGCGGGCCTGTTCGTGCTCGGCTTCACCATCCTCTGGATGGTCCGCCAGGGCCAGGCCGCCGGGACCCTCACGGCAGGCGGCAGCGGCCTGGCCGAGGGCGTGGGAGTCGCGCTGGGCGGCGGCGTGCTGCTCTTCCTCGGCGCACTCGTGATGCGGGGGCGGGGCGGCGCGGGTGGCCACCGACGCCGCGGGCACGCGCGCGGGCGCGACGAACGGGACGACGACCGTTTCGAACGGGAGGACGAGTTCGGGCCGCCCGGGCCGTACGAGGAGCCCTACGGTCCCCCGGGACCGCACGGCGCGTACCAGGCAGACGAGTACTACGGGCCGCCTCCCGGACCCGGTGACACCCCCGCGCAGGAGTGGGACCCGTGGGACACAGGCCGTCCGGGGCCACCGCAGCCTCCCCAAGGACCGCAGCAGGATCCGCATAACGACCGGCCTCCGCGCAGGCCTCGCCCCTACCAGGGCCGTGACGGCTACTACTAAAGGTCGTCGGCCTCGATGTCCAGGTGGATCATCATCTGCTGGTCACCGGGGCCTGCCGGCCAGACAGGCCGGACGTGGTCGGGCTCGTACTGGAACGACAGCCCCGGGCGGCCGTTCGGCGACGCGAGCATCACCCACTCCGGCTCGTCCCACTTGACCGTCCAGCCGAGCAGCCGGCGGTAGAAGTCCGCCAGCGCGCGCGGATCGGGTGAGCCGAGCACGATGCCGGAAAGCGCCATTCGCGGTTGCTCTGCCATGTGTCGTGCCGCCTCCCCTTCATTCGAATTCATTCGAATCGCGCGGGTCAGCCCTGCCGGGACTGGCCGGTGCCCTTGGCGGCGTCGAGTGCGTAGACGCAACGGTCCTTGCTGCACGCGTAGACGACGCCGTCGACGGCCACCGGCGAGCCGGTGATCTCGCCGCCGGTGGCCAGCTTCCAGCGCAGCTGGCCACCCACCGCGTCCAGCGTGTAGAGGCAGTGGTCCGCCGACCCGAAGTGCACCCGCCCCTCGGCCACCACCGGCGCCCCCACCACGTCGCCGCCGGCCGCGAACCGCCATCTCGGGGCGCCGCTGACCGCGTCGAGGGTGTAGAGCGCCCCGCCGCTGCCCAGGTGCACGAGGCCGTCGGCGACGACGACCGGCTCCGTCGAGTGCCGGGCCTCGGTCGCGATGCGCCAGCGGTCGTGACCACCGGCCGCGTCCAGGGCGTAGACCGTGCCCAGGTAGTCGGCGAGGTAGACGCCGCCGCCGGCGACCGAGGGGCCGGGGGCGAAGGCCGGGGGGCTCAGGAAGGCGGCCGGGGCGTCGAAGCGCCACCGTTCCGCTCCCGTCGCGCCGTCCAGGGCGTGGACACGCGACCCGGCGGACACGTACAGCACGCCGTCCTCCGCGGGGGCGAGGCGGAGCGGTACCCCGCCGGTGGCCGAGGCGTCGCCGACCGGGTAGGACCAGCGCTCGGCGCCAGTGCGTGCCTGGAGGGCGTAGAGGCGGCCGTCGCCCCAGGTGTAGACCGAGTCGCCGTGTATCACGGGGCCCGCTTCGGGGGTCTCGAAATCGGTCTGAGCGCCGCCGAGTTCCCACAGCTTCTCGCCGCTCGCGGCTTCCCACGCCTGTACGCCGCCGCCCCGGGTGCCGGTGACGACGGTGCCGCGGTCGACCTTCAGCGAGTAGACCCAGCCGTCGGCCGCCATCCGCCAGCACTCGGAACCGTCCCGGGCGTCGAGGGCGTAGAGGCTCGGTCCGTCGGAGGCGTGCACACGGCCGCCGGAGACGGCCATCGACCACGCCACTTCGCGGGTCTTGAACTGCCTGCGCCCGCTGGTCACATCGAGCGCGTGCACTTCGAAGGAGGTGACGTACAGCAGGTCGTCGGCGACGACGGGGGTGCCCCACACGTCGTTGGACATGCGGAAGCGCCACGGCCGCCAGCGCTGCGGCTGTGCGGAGCCCGCCTCGTGCGTGGCGACGGAGGGCGGCGGCGGCGCCGCTTCGCCGGAGCCGCCCGGCTGCACGCCGTTCGGCGGCCGTACCCAGCCGGTGGCCGGGCCGACGCCGGTCTCCGCCCGTACCTCCTCCGAGCGTCGCGGACCGGGCCCGATGGGCACCTGCGAGCCGGGCAGCCGTACGGGCCCGCCGTCGGGACCGGCACCTGGCGCCGCCGACGGCGGGACGGGCTGTGCCACCGACGGCTGGGCGGAGTGCGCGGCCACGGCACCGACGGCCGAGGGACCGCCGGGACCGGCCGGGATGGCGTGCCGGGGCCCGGCGCTCCGCGCACCGTGGGAGTGCGGTGCGGACCCGTCCGGCATCGCCGGAAGGTCCGGCCCGGGCGGCGGGACGTCCTGCCGTGGGACGGGGCGCCTGGGTGTGGGCCGCGCCCCCCGCTTGCGTTCGATCAGCGCCACCGCGCCGGCGGGCAGCCACGCGGAGGCGGTGCCGCTGTCGTCGCCGCCCGAGGAGAACAGGTGCGGGGCGAGCTGCGCCTGCATGTCGGCCGGGGAGGGACGTTCCTCCGCCGCCATCCGCATGCAGGACTCGATGAACGGCCGCAGGGCCTCGTCCAGACCCTGCAGATCGGGGCCGTCGCGCAGCAGCATGAAGACGGTCTCCACCGGGTTGGCGCCGTGGAAGGGCGCGTGCCCGGTGGCGGCGAAGACCAAAGTGGAGGCCAGCGAGAAGACGTCGCTGGCGCCGGTCACGCTGCGCGAGTCGCGGGCCTGCTCGGGAGACATGTAGGCGGGGGTGCCGACCGCCACGTTCGTCATCGTCAGCTTGGTGTTCGAGACGCCCGAGGCGATGCCGAAGTCGATGACGCGCGGCCCGTCCTCGACCACCAGGACGTTGGACGGCTTGAGATCACGGTGTACGAGCCCGGCGCCGTGGATGGACTGCAGCGCCTCGGCGACCCCCGCCGCCACCCAGCGCACGGCCTGCACCGGCAGTGGACCGCACTCGTTGACTATCTCCTCCAGCGAGGGGGCGGGCACGAAAGCGGTCGCCAGCCACGGCACGGCGGCCCTGGGGTCGGCGTCCACGACAGCGGCGGTGTAGAAGCCGCTGACGGCGCGTGCCGCCTCGACCTCGCGCGTGAAGCGCACCCGGAACAGCTGGTCCTCGGCGAGCTCGGTCCGGACCGTCTTGATCGCCACGCGCCGGCCGGACGCCGAGCGTGCGAGATAGACCAGCCCCATGCCGCCGGCACCGAGTCGGCCGAGCACCTCGAACGGGCCGATCCGCCGCGGATCGTGCTGCGTCAGCTGCTCCACCACTTGCCTGCCACCTCCCCGTAGGGGCTCGTCGACTTCCGCCCCGTGCAGCTTCTCACTGCCGTACCGGACCTCGCGGTCCGCAGGCTGATTCTTCCTGCCGAAGCCGACGGTTGCGAACCCGGGGGCGGCCCGGCCAGGTCTCGATTCGGTCGGCGGGCGGCCCGAGCCGGGACGAGTCCGGCATTCCGCCCCAACCCGTGTCCGGCTCCCCCGCCTCTCGTCGTGGCAACACCTTCACGTCGTCCCCGCGGCTCCCGGCTCGGGCACCTGCAGCACCGCGAAGGTGGCGCCCTGGTTGTCGGCGAGGACGGCCTGCCGTCCGTACGGGGAGTCCAGTGGCCCGCTC
Organism: Streptomyces sp.; assembly: GCF_050698815.1. Taxonomy (GTDB): domain Bacteria; phylum Actinomycetota; class Actinomycetes; order Streptomycetales; family Streptomycetaceae; genus Streptomyces. The sequence continues at coordinate 7,842 of NZ_JBOHCV010000786.1, read as the reverse complement.
AGCACCCGCCCGCCCAGCCGCAGGGCGGTGTGCGCCACCGCGTCGCAGTCCGCCACGGCGAAGTAGGTACGGAAGTGGGCGGGCATCTCCGCCGGGTAGGTCCCGCCGATGAGGGCCCGTCCGCCGATCGCGTGCGCCTCGTCGACCGGGTCGCCGGCCGCGGCCCACACCATGAACTCGGCCTCGGGGCCCGCGTCGTCCTCTTCGAAGCCGAGTTCGCGGACGTCGCGCATGCCGTAGCCGAAGACCTCGGCGTAGAAGGAGTCGACAGCCGCGTCACGCGCGTAGACCTCGGACCATACGTACGTGCCGGGCTGGGCCCGCACCGCGAAGCCGTCGAACGCACCGGCCTGCCACAGCGAGAAGACCGCACCGCCGGGGTCGGCGGCCACCGCGGTGACGCCGTTGCCGTCGGAGTCCGTCGGATTCATCAGCACCTGACCGCCCGCCGCCCGGATCCTGGCGAGGGCGGCGGTGGCGTCGTCCGTCGCGAGGTAGAGGTTCCAGACGGTGGGCAGCCGCCCGTCCGGCTTCGGCAGCAGTCCGGCCGCGGGCCTGCCGCCCCGTCGCGCCACCGTGTAGCCGTCCCGCTCCGCCATCGGCTTGCCGAACGTCCAGTCGAACAGCTCACCGTAGAACCGCTTGCCCGCCTCGACATCGGGCAGCATCGCATCGGCCCAGCAGGGCGCACCCTCGGGATATCTCGCCGCGCGTACAGCCATGACCCGTGCCTCCCGTGGCTCCCTTGCCTCGCGCTTACGGGCTCGTCCGTTCGTACCGGAACGCTAACCGCGTTCGCGGGCCGCCGCAGGCCGATGAATCGCACGCACGGCCACTTCCCGGCCCTGCGGTCCTGGTGCCGTGACCGGCGGTGTTCGCCCCTTGGCGAGCGGGCGTGATGGGCGGCGCGAGAGGGCAAAGCATGCCGGGCGGAGCACTCGCACCCCATTTGCAGGCGGCCGAATCGCGCGACCGTTCCCCGTCGATAAGCTGACGGCATGACAGGACAAGTTCGAACCGTCGACGGGCGCGTAGCGGGGCGCCGCGGGCAGGCGACGCGGCAGAAGCTGCTGGCCTGCCTCGGCGAGATGCTCAGCTCGTCGCCGTATCGCGATGTCAAGGTCATCGATGTCGCCCGGAAGGCGGGCACGTCTCCGGCGACCTTCTATCAGTATTTCCCGGACGTCGAGGGCGCGGTTCTGGAACTGGCCGAGTCCATGGCGAAAGAGGGGACCTCGCTGGCCGGACTGGTGGCCGACCGTTCCTGGACGGGAAAGGCGGGCTGGCGTTCGGCCGAGGAATTGGTGGACGGATTCCTCACCTTCTGGCGCCGGAACGACGCCATTCTGCGGGTCGTCGATCTGGGCTCGGCCGAAGGCGACAAGCGGTTCTACAAGATCCGGATGAAGGTCCTGAACGCCGTCAACGGTCCGTTGGCCGACTCCATCAAGGAGCTCCAGGCCAAGGGCAAGGTCGACAAGGACGTCAACCCGGCGGCGACGGCCGGCGCCCTCGTCACCATGCTGGCGTCGGTGGCGGGTCACCAGAAGGGCTTCCAGAGCTGGGGCGTCAAGCAGGCGGAGCTGAAGCCGAGCCTGGCGCTGCTGGTGCACCTGGGGGTCACGGGCAAGAAACCCACCAGATGAACCGGCACTCGCAAGCACCTCAAGAAACGTTTCTCCCCGAGGTCCCGGCCCAGCCTTGAGAAGCGGCCACCATGTGCTCCTCCTGTGACGTTTCCGTGACGGGAACAGCGCGCCACCAACAGTAAACTCTCCGTCATGCACATGACCGACGGGGTCCCCGTTCACATCATCGGTGCCGGTCCCGGCGGGCTGGCCACGGCTGCCGCGCTGCACGAGCGCGGGATCAGCGCCGTGGTGCTGGAGAAGTCCCCGTCCGTCGCCGCGTCCTGGCGCTCCCACTACGACCGGCTCCGGCTGCACACCACGCGCCGCTGGTCGGCGCTGCCGGGCCTGGCGATCCCCCGCTCGTACGGCCGCTGGGTCGCCCGCGACGACCTCGTGCGCTACCTGGAGGGCTACGTCGAGCACCACGGCATCGAGGTGGCCACCGGCGTCGAGGTCGACAGCATCGAACGCCGCGACGAACAGTGGGTGCTGCACGCCAACGGAGGGCGGCGGCTGACCACCCCTGCCGCCGTCGTCGCCACGGGCTACAACCACACCGCCCGGCTGCCCTCCTGGGACGGGCGCGACTCCTTCGAGGGCGAGCTGCTGCACGCCTCCCGGTACCGGAACGCGAAGCCGTACGCGGGCAAGGACGTGCTCGTCGCCGGGGCCGGCAACACCGGCGCCGAGATAGCCGTCGACCTCGCCGAGGGCGGGGCGGCCCGGGTACGGCTCGCGGTGCGCACCGTTCCGCACATCGTCCGCCGCTCCACGCTGGGCTGGCCGGCGCAGGCCAGCGGCGTCCTGTGCCGCCGGCTGCCCACCCGCGTGGTGGACGGACTCGCGGCACGGCTGGCGAAGGCCGCGATCCCGGACCTGTCCGGGTACGGGCTCCCCCGGCCGGACACCGGCCTGTACACCCGGGCCCGGCAGGGCGCGATCCCGGTGCAGGACGTGGGCCTGATCGAGGCGGTACGCCGGGGCCGGGTCGAACCGGTCGCGGCCCTCGAGTCCTTCGACGGCGCCAAGGTCCAGCTCGCCGACGGGGGTACGGTCACCCCCGACGTCGTCATCGCGGCGACCGGCTACGAGCGCGGCCTGGAGGACCTCGTCGGCCCCCTCGGGGTGCTCGACGCGCAGGGGCGCCCCCTCGCCCACGGCCGCCGCACCCATCCCGGCGCTCCCGGGCTCTACTTCACCGGCTACACCAACCCGCTCAGCGGGATGCTGCGCGAACTCTCGCTGGACGCGCGCAGGATCGCCCTGGCCATCTCCCGTGCCACCGCCCCGTAGCCGCTCCCCCGTTGCGCCGCCCCGTGACGCCTGACGGGCACCCGGCGTCTCATCGGGCGCCCGCCCCTGCCGCGACGCGTTCCGCTGCCGCGGGCCGTTTCCGTATCAGCAGCGCCATCAGGGCGGCCGTCGCACACAGCGCGCCGGAGGCGATCCAGGCGAGGTCGTAGGAACCGAAGGTGTCCCGCACCAGCCCGGACAGGAACGCGACGACCGCGGCGCCGATCTGGTGCGAGGCGAGCACCCAGCCGAAGACGATGGCGCCGTTGTCGCCGAAGTGCTCGCGGCACAGGGCGATGGTGGGCGGGACGGTGGCGACCCAGTCCAGCCCGTAGAAGACGATGAAGAACAGCATGGACGGATGCACGCTCTCGGCGAAGAGCAGCGGGAGGAAGAGCAGCGAGATCCCGCGCAGCGCGTAGTACACGGCCAGCAGCCTGCGCGCGTCGAAGCGGTCGGTGAACCAGCCGGAGGCGACGGTGCCCACCAGATCGAAGACACCGATCACCGCGAGCAGCGAGGCCGCGGCGGGCACGGCCATCCCGTGGTCGTGCGCGGCCGGCACGAAGTGGACGCCGACCAGGCCGTTGGTCGAGGCGCCGCACACCGCGAAGGTGCCGGCCAGGAGCCAGAAGACCTTGGTGCGGGCCGCGTCGCGCAGGGCCCGCAGCGCGCGCCGCGCGGCACCGGGCGGGGCGGCCGGCGGGGTGAGGTAGTCGGGGCCCGCCCCGTACGGCAGCAGCCCGACGTCCTCCGGGCGGTCGCGCAGGACGAACAGCACCAGCGGCACCACGGCCAGCGCGGCGAGGGCGACGGTCAGTGAGGCCGTACGCCAGCCCGGCCCCTCCACCAGCAGCGCCACCAGCGGCAGGAAGACCAGCTGTCCGGCCGCTCCACCCGCCGTGAGGATGCCGCTGACCAGTCCACGGCGCTGGACGAACCACTTGTTGGCGACGGTCGCGGCGAAGGCGAGCGCCATCGAGCCGGTGCCGAGGCCGACGAGGAAGCCCCAGCAGAGGATGAGCTGCCAGGTGGCGTCCATGAAGACCGTCAGTCCGCTGCCCGCGGCGATCAGCAGCAGAGCGCCGGCGACGATGCGGCGGATGCCGTAACGCTCCATCAGGGCGGCGGAGAAGGGCGACGTGAGCCCGTAGAGCAGGACGTTCACGGATACGGCGGCCGAGACGGTGCTGTGCGACCAGCCGAACTCCTCGTTCAGGGGGTCGATGAAGACACTCGGGGTGGCGCGGAAGCCGGCCGCGCCGACGAGCGCGACGAACGACACGGCGGCGACCCACCACGCACGGTGGACGCGCGGGACGGGCCTGGTCTCGAGTGGTCGGGTTCGTTCCGGCGGGGAGCTCCGCCCGGTTGTCTGCGTCACGGAGTCAGCCTCCGCCCGGGCTGTGCGACCGACGAGTGGCCCGTAGGCCACGTTGTGCGAGGATCGGGCCATGAGTGCATTCCGTCATCCAGGCCGGCATCGCGTCGCCGTGCTCGTGCGGCACGGGCTGCTGCCGATCGAACTGGGCATCCCGCACCGGATATTGGGCTGGTCCTGGAACGACCGGGGAGAGCCGCTGTACGAGGTCGTCACCTGCGCCGTGACACCTGGCCCGGTCCGTACGGACGCCGATTTCACGGTCGACGTGGCGCACGGCCCCGAGGCCCTCGCCGAGGCGGACACCGTGATCGTGCCGGCCGCGCACGAGCCCGACGAACCCGTCGCCGAGGGCCGGCTCGGCGCGCCGCTGGCCGACGCGATCGCCCGGATCCGGCCCGGCACCCGCGTCGCCTCGATCTGCACGGGTGCCTTCGTGCTGGCCGCCGCCGGGCTGCTGAACGGCAGGCGGGCGACCACGCACTGGGCCTCCTGCGACCGGCTGCGGACGCTCTTCCCGCAGGTGAAGGTGGACCCGGACGTCCTCTACGTCGCCGACGAGGACGTCCTCACCTCGGCCGGCGTCGCCTCCGGCATCGACCTGTGCCTGCACATGGTGCGCGACGACTTCGGCACGGGAGTCGCCAACTCGGTGGCGCGGCGTACAGTCGTGCCGCCGCACCGGGAGGGCGGCCAGGCACAGTTCATCGAACGGCCGGTGCCCGAACCGGGGTTGCACACCACCGGCACCGCCCGCGGCTGGGCGCTGCGGCACCTGGACCGGCCGCTCACGCTGCGCGAGCTGGCGGCGAAGGAGGCGATGAGCATACGGACCTTCACCCGGCGCTTCCGGGAGGAAGTGGGGATGAGTCCGCAGCAGTGGCTCACCCAGCAGCGGGTCGAACGGGCGCGCCACCTGCTGGAGAGCAGCGACCTGTCCGTCGAGCGGATCGCCGCGGACGCGGGCTTCGGCTCGCCGTCGTCACTGCGGCTGCACTTCCAGTCGGCGCTGGGAATCTCACCGAGCAGTTACCGGCGCACCTTCCGCTTCCGCACCGACGCCGCCGCCTGACACCCGTGGTTCGCGGGTGGCGGCAACGGCGGGCCGCCACCCGGCTCCGGCGACCCGCACTCGGCGAGGAGCCGTCCACTCCTCGCCGTCCCCTCGCAACGGACCGTTCACCCTAGAGTGAGCAGTCGGACACGAAACGTCAACAGTTGGTCCGGACTTGCGAAACCTCGCCGGCCGTGAGCGCTGGCGGAGCCGCGACGCGGTCCACCTCGCACCAGATGCGCTTGCCTGCTCCCTCCCGCTGCCAGCCCCAGCGGTCCGCGAGTCCGGAAACCAGCTCCAGGCCACGCCCGTTGGTGTCCTCACCGTCGGCCTGGCGCCGCCGCGGCGGCCGGCCGCTCGAGTCCGCCACCTCGACCCGGACGGCACCCGGCGTCTGCCGGGAGGGCAGCAGCATCCGCAGCACGGCCGGAGCGCCCGTGTGCACCACGGCGTTGGTGACGAGCTCAGAGATGAGCACGAGCAAGGTCTCCGCCAGCGGTTCGTCCGCACTGATGCCGGACCCCGTCAGTCTGGTCCGTGCCCACGCGCGGGCGCGCCCCACCTCCGTCGGGTCCGCCCCGATCTCCAACTGCACTTGAAGCACCTGCACCGCTCACACCGTCCGAACTGGCAAGCAACATCGCCTCGTCTGCCGGGGATCACCGTGTGCGACCTCGTCCGGAAGAGCATGATTGACGCACAGTGAGCCAACAAGCGCTTCAGGCATATTCCGGCGGAAAGGAGTAGGCGTGCTGCATACTGTGCGACACCGCTCGGGAGGGCGGGAACAGCGACACAGCACGCTCTTCGTCCTATTTGCCGCACGTCTGAATTACTCGCACCCAACGGAGCGTACCCGAGCGGAATGAAGCCTTCCGCTTACCTCGGTCACGGACAGGCAACAAGCGGGTATCGACGCCGAACGGTTGACGCCGAACGGTGCGGGCCGAAGTCGACGCACCGTGACGGGTACGCCATGACGGGAACGCCGCGACGGGCGCCCCGCGACGGCTCAGGCCGAGAGGGGACCGGCGGCGGCATCCTGCCGGGTGGCGGTGGAAAGGTCGGGGTAGCAGTCGAAGAGCCGGCGCACACCGAGAGCGGCCAGGACGCGGTTGACGTGCGACCCGTCCTCGGCGCCCCGTGCGGGCAGGATCAGCCGCAACTGCCCGGCGCACGAGCGCATCAGCCGGCGCGACGCGATCAGCACACCCACGCCGCTGGAGTCGCAGAAGAGCACTTCCGAGAGGTCGAGCACCAGGCTGCGCCGCCCCTCGGCCACCGCGTCGTGTACGTGCTGCCGGACCGCGGGCGAAGTGACCAGGTCCATTTCGCCGGAAACCCGGAGAACGGCCCATTCCCCCCGCTCCTCCTCCCACACCTTCAACGACACGTCCTCGCAACCCTTCGCTCGACTACGGTCTTGATCGCCGGCTTGACGGCCTTACCGGAATGCTTCCTTCCTCGATTCGGCTGCCCTGCCCCCCCACGGTCAAAACGACCCGTCCCCCGACCCTATGCGCTCATCAGCCAGTTCTCCCCCGCATCAGTCGCGGTCACACCAGTACAACTCCCTCACGAGAGCGGGTGTGATGAAACCGTGCCCATGCCGCCCGGGCCCGGAAAACGCCCCAACGTGATGGGTGTCACCGCCATCGGCGACTCTGTCAAGGGGCGCACATTGCCGCAAAGGAGCGCGCGTCGCGGGCCTCTCGCACTACATTCGAGGTGCTGACGCGCGCGACGAGGGCGGTACGGACGGGCTTGGAGCCACCATGGCGATTGACACACCACCGCGCTGGGACCGGAAGATGCAGCAACGGCTGGCACGGGGTGAGGCCGCCGCCCTGGGCGAGCTGTACGACCGGTTCGCCACGCTGGTGCACGGACTGGCGCACCGGGTGCTCGACGACGAGACGGCCGCCGACCGCACCACACGCGACGTGTTCGGCTACCTCTGGGAGAACCCGCACGCGTTCGACCCCAAGGACGGCCCGATGCGCTCCTGGATCGCGGGAGTCACGCAGCGGCTCGCGGCCGGACGGCTGCGCAAGCAGCACCGCGAGGACGGCCCGCAGTCACCGGAACGGCAGGAACAGATAGAGGAGAAGGTGCGCGCCGCCTCCACGGCGGCCCGCGCGGACTACATCGTGACCTCCATGCCCGCCTCGCTGCGCGCCGCCCTGGAACTGGCCTATTTCCAGCGCCGCGACTACCGCCAGACCGCACGGCAGTTGGGCGTCACGGAGGACGAGGCACGGCGACGCCTGCGGCTCGGGCTGCAGTTGCTCTCGTCGGCGATGAGCCGGCCGCTGTCCGTACCCCCGCACGGCCCCGGACGCCCGCGGTGAGCGGGCCGTCCGGCCACGGCCCGGGTGACGGCGGGAGCGACAACGCGGCGGCAGGGCCACCCCGCATACCTCTACCGCGGAGCCCGGCGGAGGACGCCGCCCTCCCGCCCCACGTGCCGCCCCCGCCCCAGG
>NZ_JBOHCV010000785.1:0-8072 GCF_050698815.1 Streptomyces sp. | reverse complement strand
CGGTACGGGCGGCGGGTACGGGGCGTCCGACAGCGCGGCGGCGACGCCCGACGGCGGCGTGGGGGCGGGAGCGGGCGCGAGCGAGGCCCGAGGCCGGGCGGCCCAGGGTCTGCGCTTCGCGCCCGTCGCACCGAACACCGCCGACAAGGTCACCGTCCCCCGGGGCTACGACCAGAACATCGTCATCCGCTGGGGCGACCCGATCCTGCGCGGCGCACCGGACTTCGACCCGGAGCGCCAGACGGCGAAGGCGCAGGCGGCGCAGTTCGGTTACAACAACGACTTCCTCTCGCTGCTGCCGCTGGAGCGGGAGAGCCGGCGCCAACTGCTGGTCGCGAACCACGAATACACCGACGAGATCCTGATGTTCGCGGGCTACGACGCCGACGACCCCACCCGCGAGCAGGCCGAGATCGGCTGGGCCGCGCACGGTCTGTCGGTCGTCGTCGTCGAGGAGGACCGCCGCTCCGGCGCCCTCACCGCCGTCCCGCGCCACCACCTCAACCGCCGTGTCACCGTCACCACCCCCTTCGAGGTCACCGGCCCGGCGGCGGGCAGCCGCCTGCTGCGCACGACCGCCGACCCGGAGGGCACCAGGGTCCTGGGAACCCTCAACAACTGCGCGGGCGGCACCACTCCGTGGGGTACGACGCTGCACGGCGAGGAGAACGTCGACCAGTACTTCGCCAACACCGACGAGGTCACCGACGAGGAGCACCGCAAGCGTCTCAAGCGCTACGCGCTCAAGGGCACCGCCTCCGAACGCAAGTGGGAGCGCTTCGACGACCGGTTCGACGTCACCAAGGAACCGCACGAGCCGCACCGGTTCGGCTGGGTCGTCGAACTCGACCCGTACGACCCGGACTCCACCCCCCGCAAGCACACCGCACTCGGCCGCTTCAAGCACGAGGGCGCCCAGCCCCGGCTGACCCGCGACGGCCGCGCCGTGGTCTACATGGGCGACGACGAGCGCTTCGAGTACCTCTACAAGTTCGTGTCGAAGAAGCGGATGCGGCGCGGCGGCGGCCGCGCGGCCCACGAGCACAACCTGACGCTGCTGGACGAGGGCACGCTCTACGTCGCGAAGCTGACCGGCGACAGCCCGGACGGGGAGATCGACGGCTCGGGGAAACTGCCCGCGGACGGGGAGTTCGACGGGAGCGGGCGCTGGATTCCGCTGGCCACCGGCGAGGACTCGCACGTGCCGGGGATGACGGCGGAGGAGGTGTACGTCTTCACCCGGCTCGCCGGTGACAAGGTCGGCGCCACGAAGATGGACCGGCCGGAGGACGTCGAGCCCAGCCCGCGCACCGGCCGGGTCTACGCCGCCCTCACCAACAACACCGACCGCGGCGCGGCGGGCAAGGCGGGCCCCAACGAGGCCAATCCGCGCAAGGGCAACAAGCACGGCCAGGTACTGGAGTTCGCCGAGCGCGGCGACGACCCGGCCGCCCGGCGCTTCTCCTGGCGGCTGTTCCTGGTCTGCGGCGACCCGGACGACCCCGTCACCTACTTCGGCGGCTTCCCCAAGGACCAGGTCAGCCCCATCTCCTGCCCGGACAACGTCACCTTCGACGACTACGGCAATCTGTGGATCTCCACGGACGACAGCAAACTCGGCGCGCACGACGGCCTGTTCGGCGTGGCCACGGCGGGCACGCGGCGAGGCGAGGTGCGGCAGTTCCTGACCGTACCGGCCGGTGCCGAGACCTGCGGGCCGATCGTGCAGGACCGGCGCGTGCTGGTCTCCGTGCAGCACCCGGGCGAGGAGGACGGGGCGACCGTGGAGAAGCCCGCCTCGTCGTGGCCGGACGGGCCGGGCAAGCACGTACGCCCGTCGGTCGTCAGCGTCTGGCGTGCGGACGGCGGTGACATCGGGGTCCAGCGCGACTCGTGACCACCGCCGTGATCGACTGGACGGGGAACCGGCGCTGCCGGGTGCTGTCGGTCAACGGTGAGTGGAGCGGAAGCATGGGTCTCGCCTGGGTGGTTCTGGTCGTCTCGGGAGTGCTGGAGACCGTGTGGGCCACCGCGCTCCAGGCCTCGGAGAACTTTCACCGGCTGTGGCCGAGTGTGCTCTTCGTCGGCGCACTGGTGCTCAGCATGGCGGGCCTCTCCTACGCGGTCGCCCACCTCCCGCTCGGCACCGCCTACGGGGTGTGGGTCGGCATCGGCGCCGTCGGCACCGCCCTGTACGGCATGGCGGTGCTCGGCGACCCCGTCACCGCGGCCCGCCTGCTGTGCCTGCTCCTGATCGTCGCGGGCGTGGTCGGCCTCAAGCTGCTGCACTGAGGGCGCGCCACTCCCGGTCGGGGACGTCCTCCCCGCTATCGGTTGTGCGCCTGGACGATCTCGGTGGCCGCGTGCAGCAGTTGATGGGACAGGTCGCTCAGCGCCCGTGCCGTGGCCAGTTCGTCGCCGATGGCCGCTACGTTCACGTCGGCCGGGTTGCGGCGCGCCGTGCCTTCACCGACCAGCGGCGACGAGTTCCCCACGAGCGTGGCCGCCGCCTCGGTCAGCCGGTCGGACTCGGTGATCTTGACCTGGACGTTCCACTGCTTTTCTGCCACGACGCACACCTCATTCTCGGGCGGGGGTGGTCCCCACGGTCATTCCGTGACTACGCAGAGTGATTGTATCGGCAGGCGCGGACATGCCGGGTGATTCGGGGTGTGTCGCGCCGTCCGCCGGTGCCGGTCCCGTCAGGGCAGCAGCACCACCTTGCCGCCGGGATGGCCCTCGGCGAGGAAGCGATGGGCCTCCGCCGCTTCCGCCAGTGGGTAGGTGCGGCCGATCACGACCTCCAGCTCGCCCTGGCGCACCAGGTCGACCAGCCGCCGCCACGCCTCGGCCCTGATCTCCGTGCCGGGGTCGGCGCCCGGCCCGCCGCCGATCAGTTTGATGCCGGTGTCGGCGCGGTCGAAGGCGATGATGGAGACGATCCGGCCCCGGTCCGGCACCAGGTCGAGCGAGACGTCCACCGCCTCCCTGGTGCCCGCGGTGTCGACCACGGCGTCCACGCCGCCCGGCGCCGCCTCGCGCACCCGGTCCGCGAGCCCCGGCCCGTACCGCAGCGGCGTCGCCCCGTACCGGGCGACCAGCTCCTGGCGCTGCTCGCTCGCCGTGCCGATTACGGTCGCGCCCGCCGCGATCGCGAGCTGAACGGCGGTCAGGCCGACCCCGCCGGAGGCGCCGTGCACGAGGACCGTGTCGCCTTCCCCCACACCGGCGACCGTGAGCGCGTGCACCGCCGTGGCCCCGGTCAGCAGCAGCCCCGCCGCCGCTTCCCAGGACAGCTCGGACGGCTTGGGCACCACGCTCGACACGGGAACCGTCAGCTCGCTCGCGTAGGCGCCGCGCACCGGGTACGCGATCACCTCGTCCCCCACGGACACCGCCCCGGCCGGTCCCTCGGCGCCCTGCCCCACCGCGGTCACCACGCCCGCCGCCTCCTGGCCGACCGGCATCGGCAGCGCCGCCGGGTCCTTGCCCATGAGGCCGCTGTACAGCTTGTGGTCCACCGGGTTGACGCCGATCGACATCGACCGCAGCGTCACCTCGCCCGGGCCCGGCGCGGGGACCGAGGTCTCGACCAGGGACAGCACTTCCGGCCCGCCGTAGGAGCCGGCCACCACTCGCTCGGCCATATCCGCCCAACCTTCCCTCACCGGCACTATTCCACCGTGCCGCCCGCCCCGCGCGCCGGAAGCGGCGCCAGGCGCCAGGCCTCAGGGCTCAGGGCGTGAGCGTGCGCAGCGGGGTGCCCGCGAGGTAGGCGGCGATGTCTTCGACCGCCTGGCCGTAGAAGACCCGGTAGGTCTCCTCGGTGACGTAGCCCAGGTGCGGGGTGAGTACGGTCCGCGGCGCCGTGCGCAGTGGGTCGTCGGCGGGCAGCGGCTCCTGGTCGAAGACGTCCAGGCCGGCGCCGGCGAGGCGGCCCTCCACCAGGGCGTCGATGAGGGCGGCCGTGTCGACGAGCGGGCCGCGCGAGGTGTTGACCAGGTAGGCGGTGGGCTTCATCCAGGACAGTTCCCGGCGGCCGATCAACCCGGTGCTGCGGTCGCTGAGTTTGTAGTGCACGGTCACGATGTCGGCCTCGGAGAGGAGGGCCTGCTTGCTGACCGGTTCGGCTCCGCGTCCCCGTGCCTCGGCGGGGTCGAGGTTGCTGCTCCAGGCCAGTACGCGCATGCCGAAGGCGTTGCCGATCGCGGCGACCTGCGTACCCAGTCGCCCGAGGCCGACCACGCCGAGGGTGCGCCCGTGCAGGTCGCCGCCCATCGAGTGCTGCCACTGCCCCTCGCGCATCCCGGTGGACTCGGCGGGGATGTGGCGTACCAGGGAGAGGATGAGACCCCAGGTGAGTTCGGGCGTCGCGTGCGCCGAGCCCTGGGTGCCGCACACCGTCACTCCGTGCCGCCGCGCGGCCGTCAGGTCGATGGAGGGGTTGGCCATGCCGGTCGTCACGAGCAGCCGCAGGTTCGGCAGCCGGGCGAAGCGGTCCGCGGTGAACGGGGTCCGTTCGCGCATCGCGACGACCGCGTCGTAGCCGTGCAGGGCTTCGGCCAGGACGTCGGTGTCCGCCATATGGTCGTGCAGGAAGGTGACGTCCGCGTCGAGCCCCTGCCAGTCGGCGAAGTGGTGGGCGGCCTGCTGATAGTCGTCCAGTACGGCGACGCGCACGGTCGCTCCTTCCTGCCGGGGACCGGAACCCGGAACGGGCTCGAACGGGCTCGTACGGGGGACCCTAACCGGGCGGCCACCGAGCCCGCCCGGCAGGCCGCCTGGTCCGTGGCGGCGCCCGCTCGCTGCGCACCGGCCCCGGCGAATCGGATGCCCGCGCGCACCCGCCGTCCTATCGTCGGGTCATGGCCGCCCACCGCTCCCCCGCACAGGAGACGGACCTCGCGGTGCCCGTGCGGGCCGGAGGCCCCCCGCGGCCGGCCCGTCACCCGCGTCACCCGCCACCTCTCACCTGAGAAGAGGTACTCCGTCATGCCCGTGAAGACCGCTCGCTCGCTGGCCGCGAACCGCTCGCGGCTGTCACACAAGCTCACCTACGCGGCACGGAACCCGGCACGCGTCGCCCCGTACCTGCGCCGCGCCCTCAGGGATCAATGGCTGCGGCTCAAGCACCGGGACCACATCGCCTACTACCGGGCGGTGATGGCCGCCGACACCGCGAACGATCCGGAGGCGGCGGTCGGCAGCCGCAGCCACGACCGGTGGCTGGCCCTGGGGCAGATGCAGATCGACTACCTCACCGGGCACGGGCTGCGCACGGACCACCGGATGCTGGACATCGGCTGCGGCAACCTGCGCGCGGGCTGGAAGTTCATCCGGTACCTGGACGCCGGAAACTACTACGGCATCGACATCTCGCCGGACATCCTCCTCTCCGCCAAGCAGACCCTTACCAGTTACGCGCTCCAGTCGAAGCTGCCGCACCTGACGCTCACCCGCGACCTCACCTTCGACTTCCTGCCCAGCGCCCACTTCGACGTCGTGCACGCGCACAGCGTCTTCTCGCACTCACCGCTCGAGGTCATCGAGGAGTGCCTTTCCCACGTCGGCCGCATCCTCGCCCCGGACGGCTTCTTCGACTTCACCTTCGACCGTACGGAGGGGGCCGAACACCAGGTGCTGCGCGAGGACTTCTACTACCGGACCGCGACCCTGGTCACGCTGGCCGGCAGGCACGGACTCGGCGCCCGCTTCATGGACGACTGGGAGCGGCTCCCGCACGGCCAGTCCAAGATCCGCGTCACCCACGCCGACGCGCCCGCCCGCGCCGCGCGCTGACCCCGCGCCGGCCGTGGCCGGCTTCGCCTCCTAGGGGCGTGGAGTGCCACGGCAGACGGGGATGAGCCGTACGCGGTCCGCGCTCAGCGCAGGGGGATGCCCTTCCCGTGCTCGGACTCGGGGCGGCTGCCGAAGATGCGGCGGTCGCCCTCCGCGATGGCGACGTCGTTGATGCTGGCCTCCCGGCGGGCCATCAGGCCGTTTTCGTCGAACTCCCACAACTCGTTGCCGTACGAACGCCACCACTGCCCGGCGGCGTCGTGGCATTCGTACTGGAAGCGCACCGCGATGCGGTTCTCCTCGAAGGCCCACAGTTCCTTGCGCAGCGCGTACTCCAGCTCCCGCTCCCACTTGCCGGTCAGCAGCTCCACGATGGCCGCCCGGCCGGTGACGAACGTGTCCCGGTTGCGCCATACCGAGTTCTCGGTGTACGCCAGCGAGACCTTCTCCGGATCGCGGGTGTTCCACGCGTCCTCGGCGGCCTGGACCTTCTGCCGTGCGGTCTGCGCGGTGAACGGGGGCAGCGGTGGGCGAGCGTTCATGCTGGTGTCCCTTTCTGTGCCGACCACCTGGTCCTGGTGGTCACCTTCGTCCCGTGCGGGTCGATGATGCACCAGCTGTCTGATCGCCGGAAGTGCCGCCGGGAGTAGCGTGCCGCTGCCGGCGGAATCGATCCGCCGGACCGTTGAACGATTCGTCGTGCCATCCGTAGTGGTGGGTGTGGCCGAGGGTGGACGAGAGAATCGAGGACTCATGAGCGTGCGACGGGGCCGACGCCGGAAGCTCCTCATCGCCGTGCTGGCGGCGGTCGTTCTGGCCGGGGCCGGACTGCTGGCCGGGCCGCCTCTCTACGCATCCTGGGTGAACTCGAAGACGAAGGCGCCGCCGAAGCTCGAGGGGCGGGCGGGCGGGTCCGGGCCGTTCGCGGCGAGCGCGCTCAGCGGGGCCTGGACGGTGGGTGGTTCCTCCTTCGCGGGCTACCGGGTCAAGGAGGTGCTGCGCGGCAACGACGTGACCGTGACCGGCCGCACCTCCCGGGTGCGGGGGGCGCTGCGGCTGGCGGACGCCGAGCTGACCACGGCCCGCTTCAGCGTCGACGTCGCCGGCATCAAGACCTCGGAGTCCACCCGGGACGCCTACTTCCGCGGCGAGGAACTGCTGGACACCGACCGGTATCCGAAGGCGACGTTCGCGTTGACGGAGCCGGTCGACGTCGCGGCGCTCGCCGACGGCCGCGCGCACGCGGTACGGCTGCGCGGCGATCTCACGGTGCACGGTGTCCGGCGCGCGGTGTCCTTCACCGCCCGCGCGAAGGCGGGTCCCGACCGCGCGAAGATCGTCGGGAGCATACCGGTCACCTTCCAGGACTACGGCATACGCGCCCCCAGCCTCGGCTACGTGAAGGTCGAGAAGCAGGGCTCGGTGGAGTTCTCGCTGTCGGCCGCACCGTCATGAGGAGGTTGCGTGGAAAGGCGTTTCCCGGCATCCGGTCGGCGGTGGCGTCCTCGGCGTCGCCCGTACGCCGCTCCGACCTACTGCGCGTGCTGCACGAGCAGCACGGCCCCGACCTGCTGCGCTACGTGCACCGGCACACCGGCGACGTCCAACTCGCCGAGGACATCGTGCAGGAGACGCTCGCCCGGGCCTGGAAGGACCCCAAGGTGCTCGACGGCACCGCCGAGGCGCTGCGGCCCTGGCTCTTCACGGTCGCCCGCAATCTCGTCATCGACGACCGGCGCCGCGCCCGTCATCAGCACGAGTGGTCCGTCGGTGACGTGCCCGAGACGGCGGCGGGCGACGACACCGCCTCGACCCTCGACCGGATGCTGATCTCCGAGGCGCTGGAGTCGCTCACCGCCGACCACCGCACCGTGGTCATCGACGCCTACTACCTGGGCCGGACGGTGACCGACATCGCCGAGCGCCTCCAGATACCCGAGGGAACCGTCAAGTCACGGCTGCACTACGGACTGCGCGCCCTGCGGCTCGCACTGCAGGAGAGGGGTGTCACCCGATGAGCGCCGACCCGTACCGCGAGTGGGACTCCGCCTACGTCCTCGGTGCGCTCTCCGTGCCGGAACGGCTCCAGTTCGAGCGGCACCTGGAGGTCTGCCAGGTCTGCGTGCGGTCCGTCAACGATCTCGCGGGCATGCCCGGCATCCTCGGCAGGCTCAGCATCGACGACGCCCTCGCGGTGCGGAACCGTAGCGATGAGAAGGCGACCCTGCACGAACTCGACGGCGCGCGGGTGCTGCGCGGGCTCGCCCGGCAGG
>NZ_JBOHCV010000784.1:0-2954 GCF_050698815.1 Streptomyces sp. | reverse complement strand
CCAAGCTTCAAGAGTTCCCGCGTGCCACCAGTCTCCCACTCGAACTCGCCCGTGTTCTCGACTTGCTCGCTCAAGAGCTGGCCACCCACGAGCCTTCCGCACGCTCCTCCAGTTCAACCCCCACGCGGGTCGGCCTACACGAGGCCCGCGCCGCGCACACTTCCACACGGGCTCAAATGGTCGCCCTGCAAGAGGAGCTAGACTGGACCGTGTACGGCTCGTACAATCTCCTCACCCGTGACGAGGTGGCCCGGACGACCCTGTCCACCACCGCTGAGGCGCCCGAAGTCGTCCTCGGAGAGCGTGCGTTTGAGATCGTGCTTGCCCGCAATATGGCAGCAGGCGAAGTCGAGACCGCTTGGTTTGAGCGCCACGGGTCCACGCCCGTTACCGAGATCCCCGCGCACTGGCCCGACGACTACAAGGCCGTTGTCCAGGCGCGGATCGACATCATCAACTCCCGTAAGGACATCGCGCTCATCGAGCGTCCCGAGTGCAAGCGGCGCTGGGCATCAGAGCCCTGGGAGAAGAAGGAGCAGGAAGCCCTCCGAACTTGGCTGCTGGACAGGTGTGAGGGGGAAGACCTCTGGTTCGGGCTGCGGGACGGGTTCCGGGCTCCGCGGACGCTCACTGTCTCTCAGCTCGCCGATGCTCTCCGTCAGGACGCCGACGTTCAGGCCGTCGCCGAGCTGTACGCCGCTGACCACATGGGCAAGCGGGACGCGACGCTCGCGACGGTGCTGGCGGACATCCTGGCCACCGAGCATGTCCCCTACCTCGCTGCTCTCCGCTACAAGGACTCGGGCCTGCGCAAGCGCGCGCAGTGGGAGCAGGTCTGGGACCTCCAGCGCGAGGAGGACAAGACCGGGGACCGGCTCGACATCCCCGTGCCGCCGAAGTACGCGTCCGCCGATTTCCTCAAGACGTCCTACTGGTCGCACCGCGGCAAGCTGGACGTGCCCAAGGAGCGGTTCATCTCCTTCCCGGACGCGTCGCCCGACGCCGATCCCACCCTTCTGCTCGGCTGGGCCGGCTGGGATCACAAGGATCAGGTACAGGCGCTGGTCAACGTGATCAATGACCGTACGGACCAGGCGGGTTGGGGCACCCCGCGGCTGACTTCGCTCATCGCGGGCATCCAGGAACTGATGCCGTGGGTCCACCAGTGGCACGGCGAGCACGATGAGGAGTGGGGGGGCACTCCGGCCGAGGAGTACCAGGCGTACCTGGACGAGCAGCGCAGCAAGCACGGGCTCTCGGAAGACGACCTCACGGCCTGGCGTCCCGAGAAGAAGACACGCGGCCGTGCCAAGAAGGCGGACTGAGCCACGCGTACAAGAAGGCGCCCCACCTCCGGATCGCTTCCGATGGCGGGGCGTCGTTGGATGCGGGCGATCAACCCTGCGCGGCGAACCCCACGAAGGCGGCCCAGCGAGCAGGGGCCACGGACAGTACCGGCCCCGCTTGGTCCTTCGAGTCACGGATACGGACGGTACCGAGGCAGGCTGCGACCTCCACGCACTCGCCGCCCTCGCCGCTGCTGTAGCTGCTCTTGAACCAGGCCGACTCGGGCACCGTCTGCACAGGCGCTTCGACGTTCATCTCTCTCCCAGCAACTTTTCGATGAAGGCCAGCGATTCGCGCGGAGTGAGTGCCTGAGCCCGGAGGAGCCCGTACTCCTCCTCGATCTCCCGGACCGGCTTTCGCTCCGTGTAGAGGCGGCTGTCCTTGTGCGCCTCAACGTACGCGATCCTCTGCCCTTCGTTCGTCTCGATCAAGGTGAAGGGACCGGCCAACGCGGCATGCTCCTCGCGCTCGGTCGTCATGACCTGGATCTCGACGTTTCGGCGCTGTCCGCAGAGCAGGATCTGTTCCAGTTGGCCACGCATGACTCCGCCCCCGCCAAGGGGTCGGTGCAGCAGGGTCTCCTCGATGACGAAGCTGATAGTGGGCAGAGGTGCGCGAGAGAAGATTTCCTGCCTCGCCAGGCGCGCTGTTACCCGCTGTTCGACGGTCTCCTCATCCAAGAGAGGACGCCGCATAACGAAGACCGCCCGCGCGTACTCCTCGGTCTGCAACAGCCCTGGCACCGCCTGGGTCGCGTACACATGCAGCTCGACCGCCTGTGCCTCCAACCGCGCCGCGTCGCGGAAGAACGCCGGGTACTGAGCCCGGGCCACCTCATCCTTGCCGGCCCGCAGCACGCCGCCCGCGTCCAGCAGTTCGTCGGCTTGGTCGATGAACCGTGGCGGTGGGATGCGGCGGCCCTGCTCGAAGGAGGCGATCGTCGACGCCGAGTAGCCGGTCTGCGCTCCCAGTTCCAGCCTCTCAAGGCCCGCCCGCTTCCGGCACAGTTTCAGCTGCCGCCCGAAGACGTGCAGGATGCCCGACCCGGACTCGGCCTCCTGTCCCGGCAGTTGTTCGTGATCCTCCATGCCCGCACCCCTCCGTACCGCCCTGCACACCGACTCGCCTACTGCGTACCGCACTTGCGCGCCCAACGTGCGAGCCGACAGCCGGTCACGCTGCACGCCGCGTACAAGCTCACCGCTGACGCGTACAGCACCGCCGGTCAGCGCGTCGCTCCCCGTAGACGGTATGCGCGAACCGGGCGCTTCGGACTGCGAAGCGAGCAATTCGCCCGTACGGGATGCACGTTGCCCGGACGGGCTTGCGGCCGAATCCCCGCAACCGTCACTCTGGGTACAGTACAGGCAACCGACTGCACGTACCGCGCGAGGAGGCGCTGTGGGGAATCACAGGGGAGAGCCGTCGGACAAGCCGTGGACCCGCCGCCGGAGCCGCCGAGTCCGGACGGCGACAACCCCGGGAAGAAGTAGCGGCACTCGTGGACTTCCGTGACATCTGCGGGGGTGCGGTAGCGGCCAAGGGAGCCTTCCGCGCCGCCTGGGTGCGCGATGCGTTCCATGCCGTGGACCGCGCGCACTTCGTAC
>NZ_JBOHCV010000783.1:0-8270 GCF_050698815.1 Streptomyces sp. | reverse complement strand
GCCTGGTTGCGGCGGCCCGCCGGGTGCGGGCGGCGGAGGCGGCGCCTGCCCGGGGTGCGGGGGGTGCTGACCGTGCTGGTAGCCCGGGCCGTGCGGATGGGGCGGGCCCGGAGGAGGAACGGGCTGCTGTGCCCCGTACTGCTGCATCCGGTCCCCAACTCCGTCTCGCGTCAGCCGGCGCCGCACCCTCTGCCCCCGCGGCGCCATGATGGTGTGACAGTACCGGACGGTACCGCCCCCGGCCGTCGCTCTGTGAACGGCCGGTGCGGGCCTCGAGTGCCCGACAAGCGGAATCAGCCGGTGAGTTCTTCGGCGAGGGCGCGCAGCGCGAGGACGTAGGAGCCGATGCCGAAACCGGCGACCGTGCCGCTGGCGACGGAGGCGACGACCGAGGTGTGCCGGAACTCCTCGCGGGCGTACGGGTTGGAGATGTGCACCTCGATCAGCGGAGCGGTGCGCTGGGCCGCCGCGTCCCGCATCCCGTACGAATAGTGCGTGAAGGCACCGGGGTTGAGGACGACCGGAAGCGAACCGTCGGCCGCCTCGTGCAGCCAGCGGATCAACTCGCCCTCGTCGTTGGTCTCGCGCACCTCGACCGTGAGGCCGAGCTGCTCCCCCACGGCCGTGCACCGCTCGACGAGCCCGGTGTAGGAGGTGGCGCCGTAGACGTCGGGCTCGCGGGAGCCGAGGCGGCCCAGGTTCGGCCCGTTGAGTACGAGTACGCGGCGGCTCATGCGGCGATCTCCGCGTGTGCGGCGAGCAGCATCGCCGGGTCGGGGCCCTCCAGCACGGCGGGCTTGGCGAGGCCGTCCAGGACGATGAAGCGCAGCAGGTCGCCGCGGGACTTCTTGTCGACCCGCATGGTCTCCAGCAGCTTGGGCCACTGATCGCCACGGTAGGTGACGGGCAGCCCCACCGCCCGCAGGATCGCGCGATGCCGTTCGGCGGTGGCGTCGTCCAGGCGGCCCGCGATACGGCCCAGTTCGGCGGCGAAGACCATACCGACGGAGACCGCGGCTCCGTGCCGCCACTCGTAGCGCTCGTTCTTCTCGATGGCGTGGGCGAGGGTGTGCCCGTAGTTGAGGATCTCGCGCGGGCCGGACTCCTTGAGGTCCGTGGCGACCACCTCTGCCTTGACCCTGATGGAGCGCTCGATCAGCTCGGCGGTGTGCGGACCGCCGGGTGTGCGGGCACCTTCCGGGTCGGCCTCCACCAGGTCCAGGATGACCGGGTCGGCGATGAAGCCCGCCTTGATGACCTCGGCGAGGCCGCCGACGTAGTCGTGCACGCCCAGCGACTCCAGTGCGGCCAGGTCGCACAGCACCCCGGCGGGCGGGTGGAAGGCGCCCACCAGGTTCTTGCCCTCCGCGGTGTTGATGCCGGTCTTGCCGCCGACCGCGGCGTCCACCATGCCCAGCACGGTGGTCGGCACGGCGACCCAGCGCACGCCGCGCAGCCAGCTGGCGGCGACGAAGCCCGCGACGTCGGTGGTGGCACCGCCGCCCACGCCGACGATGACGTCGGTGCGGGTGAAGCCGGTCTGGCCGAGTGCCTTCCAGCAGTACGCGGCGACCTCGGCGGTCTTGGCCTCCTCCGCGTTGGGCAGCTGCACGGCGATGGCCTGGTAGCCCTGGGCGGCCAGGTCGTCGCGGAGCACCTCGCCGGTCTCGGCCAGTGCCTCGGGGTGCAGAACGGCGACGCGCTGGGCGCCTGCCCCGATCAAGCCGGGGAGTTCGGCGAGCAGTTGGCGGCCGACGAGCACGTCGTAGGGCGCGGTGCCGGCGCTCCCGGCGACGGTGATACGGGTCGGCGCGGGGGTCTGGCTGGTCATGGCTGCTTCAGCTCCAGGACATCGAGGATCTCGTCGGCGACCTCGCCGGGGGTGCGGTGCTCGGTGCTGACGACGGCGCGGGCGACCTCGGTGTAGAGGGGCCGGCGCTCCTCCATCAGCTCGCGCCACTGCTTGCGGGGGTTCATCATCAGCAGGGGCCGTGGTGCGTCGAGCCCGACGCGCTTGACGGCTTCGGTGATCCCCATCTCCAGGAAGATGACGGGCGATCCGGCCAGTGCTTCCCTGGTCTCCCGGGCGAGAACGGCGCCGCCGCCCAGCGCCAGAACCCCGCTGTGCTCGGCGAGCGCGGTGCGCACGGCGGCCCGCTCCAGTTCGCGGAAGTGCTGCTCGCCGTCGTCGAGGAAGATCTCCGAGATCGGCTTGCCCACAGCGTCGACGATGTCCTGGTCGGTGTCCCGGCACCCGGTACCCAGCCGCTCGGCCAGCAGCTCGCCGACGGTCGTCTTCCCCACTCCCATGGGGCCGATCAGGATGACGGCGGGCCCGGTCATGAGATCTCCAGGCTGCCGAGGAATCCGGTCACGTTGCGGCGGGTCTCGGTGACGCTGTCGCCGCCGAACTTCTCCGCCACCGCGTCCGCCAGCACCAGCGCCACCATCGCCTCGGCCACGATGCCGGCGGCGGGCACGGCGCACACGTCCGAGCGCTGGTGGTGGGCGCGGGTCTCCTCGCCGGTCTGGACGTCGACGGTGGCCAGCGCGCGCGGCACGGTCGCGATCGGCTTCATCGCCGCCCGTACGCGCAGCAGTTCACCCGTGGAAAGACCCCCCTCGGTACCGCCGGAACGGCCGGAGGTGCGGCGGATGCCGGCATCCGTCGGCACGATCTCGTCGTGTGCCTTCGAGCCCGGCACCCGGGCCAGTCCGAAGCCGTCGCCCAGCTCGACGCCCTTGATCGCCTGGATGCCCATCAGCGCACCGGCAAGCCGGGCGTCCAGGCGCCGGTCCCAGTGGACGTGCGAGCCCAGCCCGACCGGCACCCCGTGCGCGGCCACCTCGACGACGCCGCCGAGGGTGTCGCCGTCCTGGTGGGCCTGGTCGATCTCGGCGACCATCGCCTTGCTCGCGTCGGCGTCCAGGCAGCGGACCGGATCGGCGTCCAGCGCCGCTTCGTCTCCCGGCCGCGGTACGAGCCCGTAGGGGGCCTTGGCCGCGCCGAGCTCCACCACGTGCGAGACGATCTCCACCCCGGTGGTCTCCCGCAGGTACGAGCGGGCCACGGTGCCAAGCGCCACCCGGGCGGCGGTCTCCCGCGCCGAGGCCCGCTCCAGCACGGGGCGCGCTTCGTCGAAACCGTACTTCTGCATGCCCGCGAGGTCGGCGTGCCCGGGCCGTGGCCGGGTGAGCGGCGCGTTGCGCGCCAGTCCCGCCAGTACGTCCGGGTCGACGGGATCGGCGGCCATCACCTGCTCCCACTTGGGCCATTCGGTGTTCCCCACCATGACCGCGACCGGGGACCCCAGGGTGAGCCCGTGCCGTACACCACCGAGGAAGGTGACCTCGTCCTGCTCGAACTTCATCCGCGCCCCGCGCCCGTAACCCAGCCGCCGCCGCGCCAGCGCGTCCGCCACCATGCCGGTGGTGACCGGCACCCCGGCGGGCAGTCCCTCCAGCGTCGCCACCAGTGCGGGGCCGTGCGACTCCCCCGCCGTCAGCCAGCGCAACCTGCTCAACGGTGCTCCTCGATCTCGCGCCTCGGCGCCCTCTGCGGTCTCATTCGGGCCTGCTCCGATCCTGCCACGTGTGCGGGTGGTGGCCTGCGGCCGGTCCGGTGGCCGGACAGCGCGTCCCGGCGGACCAGCTGACCGGCGGACCGGCGGACCGGCGACGCGGAGGGTCAGGCCGTACGGGCGTGCAGCGCCGCCTCGCCCGCCTCGCGCATCGCGGCCAGCGGCGCGGGTGAGTGGCCCGTCATCAGCTCCACCTGCAGCACGGCCTGGTGCACGAGCAGGTCGAGTCCGGCGACGACCCGTCCGCCACTCCGCGACCAGGCGGCGGCGAGCGGGGTCGGCCACGGGTCGTAGAGCACGTCGAAGAGCGTGCCGGGCCGGGCCGGAACGGCGGCCACCAGCGCGTCGGTCGAGCCGGCCGGGGTGGTGGCGATCACCAGTGGCGCGCTCAGCGCCCCGGCGGCTTCCGCCCAGTCGGCGACGCGCACCGGGACGCCCAGCCGCTCGCCCCAGCCGCGCATCTCACGGGCCCGGTGAGCACTGCGGACGTAGGTGGTGACCTCTCCCGAGCAGATCTCGGCGAGCGCGGCCAGCGCGGAGGACGCCGTCGCACCGGCGCCGAGGACCGCGGCGTGCTCCACACGTTCGACGCCGCGCTCCCGCAGAGCGGCGATCATGCCGGGGACGTCGGTGTTCTCGCCCGTACGCCGCCCCCCGCCGGAGAGGAGCACGGTGTTGACGGCCTCGATGGCGGCGGCTGTCGGGCTGACCTCGTCCAGCAGCGGGATCACGGCACGCTTGAGCGGCATGGTCAGCGAGAACCCGGCCCACCGGGCGTCGGTGCCGCGGAGGAAGGCGGCGAGGCCGCTCTCGTCCACCTCGAAGCGCTCGTACGTCCAGTCCGTCAGGCCCAGCTCCGCGTAAGCCGCCCGGTGCAGCACCGGCGAGAGGGAGTGGGCGACGGGCGAGCCGAGGACCGCGGCGCGACGGCCGGCCGGCGAGGCGCCGGGCGGTACGGGGTGGTGCGGGGGCATCAGCCGCCGTTCTCCTTCTGCTTGCGCTGCTCCGCGTTGAAGTCCTGGACGTTGCGGTCGTGTTCGGCCTTGCTCTTGGTGAAGCGGGTGTCACCCGGCTTGACGGTGACGAAGTAGAGCCAGTTGCCCTGGGTCGGGTTGAGGGCCGCCTCGATGGCCTGGTGCCCCGGATTGTCGATCGGGCCGGGCGGCAGACCGCGGTTGCGGTAGGTGTTGTAGGGCGAGTTGATCCTGGTGTCCTCGACGGACGTGGCGAGCGAGGACCGGCCCTTGGCGTAGTTGATGGTCGAGTCGAAGCCGAGCAGCATGTCCTCGTCGAGCCGGTTGTAGATGACCCGGGATACCTTGCCGAACTCGCTGTCCTGCTGTGCCTCGGCCTGGATGAGGGAGGCGACGGTGATTATCTGTTCGGGCGTCTGCCCGACCTTCTTCGCCTCCGCGGCGAGATTGACCTTGGTGTGCTCGGACTTGGCGCGCCTGACCATGTCGCGCAGTACGTCCGCGGGGTCGCTCTCCTTGCCGACGCTGTAGCGGGAGGGGAAGAGGAAACCTTCAGCCTTGTCCTTGCCCTTGGCCCAGGACGGGAGACCCAGATCGGCGGTGCGGGAGACCTTCTCGGTGGTGCCGGCCGGCTTGCCCAGCTTCTTGTCGATGAGCTGGTAGACCCTCTTCGCCCGCAGTCCTTCCGAGATGATGAGCCCGTTCTGGCTGGCGGGGTCGAGCATCAGCTTCAGCGCGGAGGCGCCGGACATCCGCTTGCGCATGCTGTAGGTGCCCGGCTGGACGCCGGCCGACTTATTGTCGGCGTTGGCGGCCTCGATGAAGGCGCCGGTGCTCTTGACCACTCCCGCGCTCTGCAGGGCGTTGCCCATGTCGGCGATCGAGGCGCCGTCCGGGATCTTGACCTGGACCTGTCCCGAGCCGGCCCCGGCGAAGTCGGGGGCGGGAGCGAAATGGGACTGGTAGAAGTCGTAGCCGAAGTAGCCGGCCGTGCCGAGACCGGCCACGAGCAGGAGCGAGACGCCCACGCAGGCACATCCGCTCCGGCGCTTGGTCTCTCCCCGGCCCGTGCGGTCGCCGCGGCGGCCCGGCCGGGTGGAGCGGCCCTCGCCGGGCTCGTCCCCGTCGCGGTCCTCGGCGTCCTCGTCGTCGCGCTCGGTGAAGAAGGCGTGCTCGCCCTGGTCGGGCCCGGGGTCCCAGCCGGTTTCCGGGTCGGCGCCGGGAGCGAAGCGCGGCTCGCCACGCCCCTGTTGAGGGTCCTGGTACGGGCCCGGGCCCGGATACGGGGCGGCGCCGGGATACGG
This sequence comes from Streptomyces sp., assembly GCF_050698815.1. GTDB lineage: Bacteria > Actinomycetota > Actinomycetes > Streptomycetales > Streptomycetaceae > Streptomyces. Next base: position 2,411 of record NZ_JBOHCV010000783.1, on the reverse strand, counting down.
GGAGGGCTCGCCCGAGTGCCCCTGCGGGCCGGGGTACTGGCCCGGCACGCGCTGCGGCGGGCCCTGCTGGTACGGGTCCGGGGCGCCGTAGTAGCCGGGCTGCGTTCCGGTCCCGTAGGGATCGTTGACCGGCGGCATGCCGTAGGGGTCGGTGGCTCCTCCGCCGTAGCCGGGGCCGTAGGGCCCGCCCGGCTCCGGGGCGCCGTGCCAGCCGCCGTTGCCGTAGAACTCCTGCGGCGGCTGCTGGCGCTGCGGGTATTGCTGCGCGTACTGGTGATCACCCTGCTGCGGCGGGGCCGCCCGCTGCTGACCGGCGCCGTACGGATCGGTGTACTGGCCCGCGTACTGACCGGCGTACGGATCGTCGCCCTGGTACGTGGCGGACCGGCCGCCGTCCCACCCCTGGTCCCCGAAGAGGGGGTCGTCAGGGTGCCACGGTTGGGGGCCCTGGCCCCGGCCATACTCAGTCATCGATCCCCTAGATCCGCCAGTCGGCAACCGTCCCGTACACACCGGGGCGAGAGCACCCGCCGCACCTGGGGTGTGCGATCCGTTTTTGCCGGATCGGAGCCGGCGGCTGCCGTGTCGCGGGAACGTTACCGTATCGCGATCAGACAACCACTTCGACTCGTTGCCCGGGCGCACTTCCCGATGTCCGCTCAGTCTCCAGTGCCGCCTGCAGAATGACCACGGCCGCGGCCTGATCGATGCGGGAACGGCCCTTCTTCGAGCTCACGCCTGCCGCCCGCATGTCCTGTGCCGCGGTGACCGTGCTCATCCGCTCGTCCACCAGCCGCACCGGCACCGGTGTGATGTTCCTCGCCATTTCCTCGGCGAAGCCGCGGACCTTGGCCGCGGCCGGACCCTCGGTCCCGTTCAGGGAACGCGGCAGCCCGACCACGACCTCGATCGGCTCGTACTCCGTCACCAGCGCGGCCAGCCGCCGCTGCGCGGCGGGCAGATCCCGTCCGGGCACGGTCTCGACAGGTGTCGCCAGCAGTCCGTCGGGGTCGCTGCTGGCCACTCCGATACGGGCGTCACCGACGTCCACGGCGAGGCGCCGGCCGCGGCGCATCAGGCGCTGCCGCTCTCCGCCACCAGCCGCTCGACGGCGGCGACGGCGTCAGGCACGGCGGCCGGGTTCTGACCGCCGCCCTGGGCCACGTCGGGCTTGCCGCCACCTCCGCCGCCGAGCGTCTTGGCGGCGCCGCGTACCAGGTCACCGGCCTTGAGGCCGCGGTCGCGCGCGGCGTCGTTGGTGGCGATGACGGTCAACGGGCGGCCGTTGGTGACCGCGAACAGGGCGACCACAGCGGGCCGTCCGCCCGTGATGCGCTGGCGGACGTCCAGCACGAGGGTGCGCAGATCGTCGGCGGCGGTTCCGTCCGGCACCCGGCCGGTGACCAGGGCGACGCCCCGTACGTCCGTGGCGCCCTCGGCGAGGCCGGCTGCGGCTTGGAGCACCTTCTCGGCGCGGAACCGCTCGATCTCCTTCTCGGCGTCCTTCAGGCGGGTCACCATGGCGGAGATGCGCTCGGGCAACTCCTCCGGCCGGCCCTTGACCAGATCGGTGAGCTGGGAGACGACGGTGTGCTCGCGGGCGAGGAACTTGTAGGCGTCGACTCCGACGAGGGCCTCGACCCGGCGCACGCCGGAGCCGATGGAGGACTCCCCGAGCAGCTTGACCAGGCCGAGCTGGGCGGTGTTGTGCACATGGGTGCCCCCGCACAGCTCCTTGGAGAAGTCGCCGATGGTCACCACCCGGACCCGCTCGCCGTACTTCTCGCCGAACTCGGCCAGCGCACCCTGCTTCCTGGCCTCGTCGATTCCCATGTACTCGGCGGAGACGTCGAGTTCACGCACCAGCACCTCGTTGATCTTCTGCTCCACGTCGGTGAGGACCGTGCCGGGCACGGCCGTCGGTGACCCGAAGTCGAAGCGGAAGCGGCCGGGGGAGTTCTCCGAACCGGCCTGCGCGGCGGTCGGCCCGAGGGCGTCCCGCAACGCCTGGTGGGTGAGGTGGGTGGCGCTGTGGGCCCGGGCGATGGAGCGGCGGCGGTCCACATCGATCTGGGCGTACGCGGCGGAGCCGACCGTGACCTCGCCGACCTGGACCACGCCCTTGTGCACCGAGACGCCCGCGACCGGCTGCTGGACGTCGCGGACCTCGATCACGGCGCCGTTCTCCAGCCGGATGCGTCCGGTGTCGGCGAGCTGGCCGCCGCCCTCGGCGTAGAAGGGGGTGCGGTCCAGGACCACTTCCACCTCGTCGCCCTCGTGGGCCGCCGGCGAGGAGACGCCGTCGACCAGGAGTCCGACGATGCCGGCCTCGTCGGCGGTCTCCCCGTAGCCGGTGAAGGCCGTGGTGCCGCTGCTGTCGGCGATCTGGCGGTACGCGGACAGGTCCGCGT
>NZ_JBOHCV010000782.1:0-6083 GCF_050698815.1 Streptomyces sp. | reverse complement strand
GGCCCGGACGCCGCCCGGCGGGCCGTGGCGAGCGCGCTGCGCGACGAGCCGGCGGAGGGCGGCACCGCCGTACTGGCGACCGGGTTCTGCGCCGGTCTGGTCCCCGGCATGCACCCCGGGGACCTCGTCGTGGCCGACGAGACGCGGGACGGCACGGGCCGTACGCCGTGCACGGGGACCGAGCTGCTGGCCGCGGCGCTGCGCCCGTACGGCACCGTGCACGTCGGGCCGCTCGCCGGCTCCGCACGCGTCGTACGCGGCGCCGCGCGTACCGCGCTGCACACCGCCACCGGAGCCGTGGCCGCCGACATGGAGTCCGCGGCGACCCTCCGCACCGCGGCGTCCGCCGTACGGCGCCCCGTTGCCGCCGTACGGGTGGTGGTGGACGCCCCCGGACATGAACTGATCCGTCCCGGGACACTGCGAGGTGGAATATCGGCATTCCGCGTCCTTCGCGGCATTATGCCCGCATTCCTCGAATGGCACCGATCCTTGCTGCTCCCCTGGAGGTGAGCGAGACATGGCCATGCCTCTGCGTCAGACCGTCCGTATCGGCAGCTATCTCTTCCAGCAGAAACTGCGCCGCCGCGAGAAGTTCCCGCTGATCGTGGAGCTGGAGCCGCTCTTCGCCTGCAACCTGGCCTGCGAGGGCTGCGGGAAGATCCAGCACCCCGCCGGAGTGCTCAAGCAGCGGATGCCGGTCGCCCAGGCCGTCGGCGCGGTGCTGGAGTCCGGCGCCCCGATGGTCTCCATCGCCGGCGGTGAGCCGCTGATGCACCCCCAGATCGGAGAGATCGTCCGGCAGTTGACGGCGAAGCGGAAATACGTGTTCCTGTGCACCAACGCCATGCTCATGCGCGGCAAGATGGATCAGTTCACGCCGTCCCCGTACTTCGCCTTCGCCGTGCACATCGACGGGCTGCGTGAGCGGCACGACGAGTCGGTGGCCAAGGAGGGCGTCTTCGACGAGGCCGTGGCGGCGATGAAGGAAGCCAAGAAGCGCGGCTTCCGCGTCACCACCAACTCCACCTTCTTCAACACCGACACGCCGCAGACCATCGTCGAGGTGCTCAACTACCTCAACGACGACCTGGGGGTGGACGAGATGATGATCTCGCCCGCCTACGCCTACGAGAAGGCTCCCGACCAGGAGCATTTCCTGGGTGTCGAGCAGACACGTGAGCTGTTCGGAAAGGCGTTCGCCGGCGGCAACCGGCGCCGCTGGCGCCTCAACCACAGCCCGCTCTTCCTCGACTTCCTGGAAGGCAAGGCCGACTTCCCGTGCACGGCGTGGGCCATCCCCAACTACTCGCTCTTCGGCTGGCAGCGGCCCTGCTACCTGATGAGCGACGGCTACGTGCCCACGTACAAGGAGCTCATCGAGGAAACCGACTGGGACGCCTACGGCCGCGGCAAGGACCCGCGCTGCGCCAACTGCATGGCGCACTGCGGCTACGAACCCACCGCCGTGCTCGCCACTATGGGGTCGCTCAAGGAGTCACTGCGCGCCGCCCGGGAGACCGTGCGCGCCTGAGCCCGGCCCAGGGGAGGAGGCGACCGCATGACCGATTTCGACCTCACGAAGCTGCTGGCGGAACGGGGAGCCGAGCGTTACGAGCTGCACGCCCGGCACCTGAACCATCAGCTTCCGCGGATGCTGCGCGCCATCGGCTTCGACAAGGTCTACGAACGCGGCGAGGGCGCCTATCTCTACGACGCGGAGGGCCGGGAATACCTCGACATGCTCGCCGGGTTCGGCGTCATGGGCCTCGGGCGGCACCATCCGGTGCTGCGGCGGGCCCTGCGGGACGTGCTGGACGCGGGGCTGGCGGACCTCACCCGCTTCGACTGCCCCCCGCTGCCCGGCCTGCTGGCCGAGAAGCTGCTCGGTCACGCACCGGGTATGGAGCGGGTCTTCTTCGGCAACAGCGGCACCGAAGCGGTCGAGACGGCGCTGAAGTTCGCCCGTTGCGCCACCGGTCGCAGCCGCGTCCTCTACTGCGACCACGCCTTCCACGGGCTCACCACCGGCTCCCTCTCCGTCAACGGCGAGGACGGCTTCCGCCGTGGCTTCGGTCCGCTGCTGCCGGACACCGCGGTCCCGCTGGGCGACCTGGGCGCTCTCGCGCGGGAGCTGCGGCGCGGTGACGTGGCGGCCCTGATCGTCGAGCCGATCCAGGGCAAGGGCGTGCACCCGGCGCCGCCCGGATATCTGGCGGCGGCCGGGGAACTGCTGCACAGCGCAGGCGCGCTGCTCATCGCCGACGAGGTGCAGACGGGGCTCGGCCGCACCGGCGAATTCTTCGCCTATCAGCACGAGGCGGACGCGGCGCCGGACCTCGTGTGCGTGGCCAAGGCCCTCTCCGGCGGCTACGTGCCCGTCGGCGCGACCCTCGGCAAGGAGTGGATCTTCAAGAAGGTCTACTCATCGATGGAGCGGGTGCTCGTGCACTCCGCCAGCTTCGGCTCCAACGCTCAGGCGATGGCGGCGGGACTGGCGACCGTGGCCGTGCTGGAGGACGAGGATCTCGTCGCCAACGCCCGCCGCACCGGGGAACTGCTGCGCGGCAGGCTCGCGGCGCTCGTGGACGACTACGAGCTGCTGCACGAAGTGCGTGGCCGCGGTCTGATGGTCGGCATCGAGTTCGGCAGGCCGCGGTCCCTCGCGCTGCGCGGCCGATGGGCGATGCTGCAGGCGGCGCGGAAGGGACTGTTCGCGCAGATGGTGGTCGTCCCGCTGCTGCAGCGGCACCGCATCCTCACCCAGGTCTCCGGCGACGAACTGGAGGTGATCAAGCTGATTCCGCCGCTGGTCATCGGTGAGCGCGAAGTCGACCGGTTCGTCGACGCCTTCCGCCGGCTGATGGATGAGGCGCACCGCGGCGGCAGCCTGCTCTGGGACTTCGGCCGCACCCTGGTCAGGCAGGCGGTCGCCAACCGCTGAGGCGGCCCGCGCTCAGGCGTCTTCCAGCATCCTGTCCCGCAGCCGCCGGCGGGTCCCCGCCTCGAGCCCCAGCCCGTCCGTCAGATACGGCTCGACCCCGCCCCAGGTCTCCTCGATCGTGGCGAGAGCGGCGGCGAGGTAGGTCGCGCGCGCGTCGAAGAGCGGGGAGAGCAGTTCCAGCACCTCCGGGGACATGCCGGCCCGGGACTTGCCGCTGCGGTGCACCTTGTAGCGCCGGTGCGGGGAGTTGGACTCCAGGTAGTCGGCCTCGATCGCCTCCTGGCCGACACCGAGCGCCAGCAGCGTCACCGCGACCGAGAGTCCGGCCCGGTCCTTGCCCGCCGCGCAGTGCATCAGGGCGGGCACGCTGTCGTCGGCGAGGGAGTGCAGTATCCGGCTGTGCTCGGCGGTACGGCCCTTGATCATGGAGCGGTAGGAGGCGATCATCCGGGCCGCGCCCTGTCCGTCCGAGAGGATCATGCGCAATTGGTCCAGCTCGCCGTCGCGCACCATCTTCCAGAACTCCGCCCCGTCCGCCGGGTCGGTGAGCGGGATGTTCACGTTCCGCACGCCGGGCAGCTCCACATCCGGGCCCTCCAGGGCCTGGTCGGCGGCGTTGCGGAAGTCGAAGACCGTGTGCAGCCCCAGGCCGCGCAGAAAGGCCGCGTCCTCGTCGGTCGCGTGGGCGAGGTGCCCGCTCCGGTAGAGCACACCATGCCGCAGCCGGCGCCCGTCGGCCGTCGGCACGCCACCGACGTCGCGGAAGTTGCGCACTCCGGTCAGCGCGGGTTCGGCGGACTGCTGACTCACGGGTACTCCTCGTCGCTGCTCGTCTCTGTGCCGATCGGCCCCTGCCGACGATACGACATCGGTGCGCGGCGCAATCGGTCCCGTACCCCCGCGGGACCGGACGCTGCGTGACTCGGGCGTCGCGGAGCGTGCCGGGGCGGGTGGTGGTGAGCTGAGGGGTGAGACCCGCGGCAGGGAATGATTCCGGCCCGATGTGACGCGTTTTTGCGGGCCATGCGCCTCTGCTGTGCGGCGCATATGCCCGAGCGGGGCGCCTGCCGCGCTCCCGTCGCGGGTGCGGGGGCAAGCACGTGCGGCCCGCCGCGACGCCTCCGCTTCCACTTTTCGAGGACGCGTTCACGGGCGGTCTGGACCGGTCGCGGAGACCCCTCCCGCGTTCGTGCTTCCCGTGTTCGGTGGAGGAAACCGCTGGTCGGCCGTGCCATCCGCCGCCACCGGCGGTTCGGGCCCCGCCCGCCCGGCAGACCGTCCGGATTGCTGATGACCTGTCAGTTATGTTCGGCGGGCGTTAACTTCCCTGCTCCGTAAGGGAGTTATGATCACAACTCGCGCTCAGGGCTAGGACACGAGATCTTCACTCCATCGGAGCTGGCGAAGGGTGGCGAATATGTCATCTGCGTCTGCATGAAGTCGTTGTGAAGGCTAGCGTGGCCGTGGCGCTGTGAGAGCTGGCGTGCGCTGTGAGCGAGCTTTCGATGAAGCCCACTAGCAGACCTCAAGTCAACCGAGGAATCCGATGCCTGAACCCCCGAGCCATGCGGTGCAGACAGGAACAGGAAGAGGAACGTCCGGTCCCGCACCTTCCCAGGCCTCTCACCCCGGGAACGCCCCGCTTCCCTTCGCCGCGCCGGGCCCGTACGGAGCGACCCCTCCCGGAGCGCCGGGAGTGAACGGCTCGCCGGGCGTGAACGGGGCGCCGGGCGTGAACGGCTCGCGGGGACGGCACGGCCGCGCCCCTGCCCGGCAGTCTCCGAGCGACGCGGCTGTCCGACGGCGCATGGTGCGCCTCGCCGTGCTGCCGGCCGGGATCACCGCCATCGTCGCCGCCGCCGCGGTGGCGTACGTGATGACGGCCGAGGGGGGGCTCACCGCGTCGGGAACCCCCGCCTCCGGGGCCGATGGCACAGCGGTCTGGGGAGTGCTCGCCGGAGCCCTGTTGGTGGTGTGCGGAGTTGTCGTCGGCGCCGCCTACTTCGCCTCGACGCAGGCCCGTGGCGTCGTCGAGCGGTACGGTTCCCTGCGCCGCTCCGTCGCCCGCAGCCAGTCCGACCTCCGCTCCGCGCTGCGCGGCCTGGAGCAGGGCGAGCGCCCGCGCACCCGCCCGCAGCCTCCACTGCCCGAACCGGCCGCGGACGCCGACGCCTTCGACCTGCTCTGCCACGAACTCGCCCTGGCACAGCGCACGGCCGCCTCCGCGGTGAACGAGGCGGCCGTCCTGGCGCGCAGCAACGCCAGCGGCAGCGAGGAGAAGGTCGAGGTCTTCGTCAACCTCGCCCGCAGGCTTCAGTCGCTGGTCCACCGCGAGATCGAGCTGCTGGACGAGCTGGAGAACGAGGTCGAGGACCCCGACCTGCTCAAGGGGCTCTTCCACGTCGACCACCTCGCCACCCGCATCCGCCGGCACGCCGAGAACCTCGCCGTGCTCGGGGGCGCCGTCTCCCGCCGCCAGTGGAGCCGTCCGGTCACCATGACCGAGGTGCTGCGCTCCTCCATCGCCGAGGTCGAGCAGTACCCCCGGGTCAAGCTGGTGCCGCCGATCGAGGGCACGCTGCGCGGCCACGCGGTGGCCGACGTCATCCACCTGCTGGCCGAACTCGTCGAAAACGCCACCATCTTCTCCGCTCCGCAGACCCAGGTGCTGCTGCGCGCGCAGCACGTGACCGCCGGCCTCGCCATCGAGGTCGAGGACCGCGGCCTGGGCATGACGGCCGCCGAACAGAACCGCATGAACGCGGTGCTCTCCGACCCCGAGCGCATCGATGTCGGTGAGCTGCTCCAGGACGGCCGGATCGGGCTGTTCGTGGTCTCCGCGCTGGCCCAGCGGCACGGCATCGTCGTACAGCTGCAGAGCAACATCTACGGCGGCATCCAGGCGGTACTCGTACTGCCGCGCGAGGTACTGGGCGAGGACGCCGGCGCGTCCGCACAGCCCGGTGCCGCGAGTGCCGCGCGGGGAGCGAGTGCGGCGAACGTCCCGGGCGGCGCGGGCACCAACGGTGCCGTGAACGGCGCCGGTGCCGTGGGCACTTCGGCCGCCGGGGTGGCCGCCACCGCGGCTGCCGGCACCGCTGCCCCGGACACCGCGCAGACGTCGAGGGTGGGGCCGGAG
>NZ_JBOHCV010000781.1:0-9009 GCF_050698815.1 Streptomyces sp. | reverse complement strand
GACCTGCGCCGCGTCATCGACGCCTACGCCGAGCGGACCGGGCACGTGCAGATCGCGGACTGCCCCGGCCGTGGCGCCCCCGGCACCGGCGACCTGGACTTCGCCGAGCTGCTCGACCGGCTGAGCGACGCCGGCTACGAGGGCTGGATCGGCCTGGAGTACAAGCCGGGCGACGTACCGAGCGCCGACTCCTTCGGGTGGCTGCCCCGCGAGCGGCGCGCCGCCCCGTAGGCCGTGGTTCCGGTGAATCAGCCCCCGTACGCGACGACTTCGAGAGGCAACGACGCATGAGCTACACACCCGGCAACACCAAGGTCGGCTTCATAGGACTCGGCATCATGGGCGCCCCCATGACGCGCAACCTCGTCGAGGCCGGCTACGACGTGACCGCATTCGACCGCGACCCGGCGCCCGTCGAGGCGTTCGTCAAGGACGGAGGCAAGGGTGCCTCGTCCATAGCTGAGGCGGTCGCGGACGCTGACGTGGTCATCACCATGGTCCCGGCCTCGCCGCAGGTCGAGGAGGTCGTGCTGCACGACGGCGGCGTGCTGGAGAGCATCCGCCGCGGCGGCCTGATCATCGACATGTCCTCCATCACCCCGCAGACCTCCGTCGACGTCGCCGAAGCCGCCGCGGCCAAGGGCGTCAAGGTGCTCGACGCACCCGTCTCCGGCGGTGAGGCGGGCGCGGTCGAGGGCGTGCTGTCCATCATGGTCGGCGGTGAGCAGGACACCTTCGACGCCGCCCGGCCGCTCCTCGACGCGCTCGGCAGGACCATCGTGCTGTGCGGCCCGCACGGCTCGGGCCAGACGGTCAAGGCCGCCAACCAGCTCATCGTCGCCGTCAACATCCAGGCGGTCGCCGAGGCCGTGGTCTTCCTGGAGAAGTCCGGCGTCGACCTCACCGCGGCCCTGGAGGTGCTGGGCGGCGGCCTGGCCGGATCCACCGTGCTGGCCCGCAAGCAGGACAGCATCCTGGCCGGCGACTTCCGCCCCGGCTTCAGGATCGACCTGCATCACAAGGACATGGGCATCGTCACCGACGCGGCCCGCAACGTCGGAGCGGCCGTCCCAGCCGGTGCCCTGGTGGCCCAACTGGTCGCCGCACTGCGCCAGCAGGGCGATGGCGGCCTCGACCACTCCGCGCTGGTGCGCGGCGTCAGGCGCCTCTCCGGCGAGAAGCTGGAGGACTGACGCCATGACCGCCACCAGAATGCCCGCGATGAGCGCCGCTGTTGCGATCATGGTCGACGAGGGTGTGGACATCGCCTTCGGCTGTCCCGGTGCCGCGATCCTGCCGCTGTACAAGGCGATGGAACAGGACGGCCGCATCGGCCACTTGACGGTCCGTCATGAGGAAGGCGCGACCCACATGGCCGACGGCTGGGCCCGTACGAACGGAAAGGTCGGCGTCGCCATCGCCACCTCCGGACCGGGCGCCACCAACCTCGTCACCGGCCTCTACACGGCACAGGCCGACTCCATCCCGATGGTCTGCCTGACCGGCCAGGCCGTCTCACCGAAACTGCACCAGGAAGCCTTCCAGGCCGTCGACATCGTGGAGATCGCCAAGCCGGTCACCAAGTGGGCCGTCCAGATCAAGGAGCCGGCGCAGATCCCGTGGGCCTTCCGTGAGGCGTTTCGCATCGCCCGTACCGGCCGTCCCGGGCCGGTGCTGATCGATTTGCCGCTGGACCTGGCCAAGCAGGAGATCTCCTACGACGCCGAGATCGACACCCGGCTGCCCGTCCCGGCCGTCGAGCCGCATCTGCCGCGGGTGGAGCGGGCGCTGGACCTGCTGCTGGCCGCCGAACGGCCGATGGTCCTGGCGGGCGGCGGGGTGATCCTGGCCGATGCCGGTGACACGCTGCGGGAACTGGTCGAAGAGCTCCGGGTGCCCTTCCAGGTCACCCTGATGGGCAAGGGCGCCATCGAGGACGACCACGAGCTGAACCTGGGCACGACCGGGATCCAGACCTCGCAGCGGTACGCCAACGCCTCTTTCCTGGAAGCCGACTTCGTGCTCGCGGTCGGTGCCCGCTTCGGCGACCGGCATACCGGCGCGGACCTCGGCGTCTACCGCGGCGACCGGACGTTCGTGCACGTCGACATCGAACCGGGCCAGCTCGGCAGGGTCTTCGAACCGGACCTGGGCATCGTCTCCGACGCCGGCCTCTTCCTCACCGCGTTGCTGGCCGCGGCCCGTAAGCGTGCGGGGGAACGCGACGGTGAGGGGTTCGCGGGCTGGGTCGAGCGCTGCAAGGAGCTGAAGCGGACCCTGGTACGCCGGGAGGACTTCGACTCCGCCCCCGTCAAGGCGCCGCGCGCGTACAAGGAGATCAACGAGGCGTTCGGCGAGGACACGTACTTCGTCACCGCGATCGGGCTCTACCAGATCTGGGGCGGCCAGCACCAGAAGGCGCACCGGCCGCGGCACTACCAGGTGTGCGGCCAGGCCGGGCCGCTGGGCTGGGAGATACCGGCCGCGATCGGTGTGCGGAAGGCGCTGGACGCGATGGGGCGGACGGACGCCGAAGTCGTGGGCATCGTCGGCGACTACGGCTTCCAGTACATGGTCGAGGAACTGGCGGTGGCGGCCCAGTACCACGTGCCGTACGTGCTGATCATGCTCAACAACGAGTATCTGGGCCTGATCCGGCAGGCCGAGATCGGCTACGGCATGAACTACCAGGTCGACATCCACTACGACGAATACGGCACCGACAACGTCAAGATCATGGAGGCCTACGGCTGCCTCGGGCGGCGCGTGTGGGAGCCGGACGACATCCGTACGGCCATCGAGTGGGCACGTAAGGAGGCCGCGGCGACCTCCCGTCCCGTCCTCGTCGAGATCATGATCGAGCGCGAGGCGAACACACCGCACGGTCCGGACATCGACGCCGTGCGGGAGTTCGAGGACGCGTAGCCTCCGGACTCCGGCAGGGTCCCGGCAGGGGGTTTTTGCTCCGTTCCTCTTCGTAATTCCCGTCATGTCGGGGACGATGAGGCAGACCTTCCCATCCCGCCGCTGGAGCGCAGACATGGCCGACAGCGTGCCCGTGCGCTGCCCCGGGTGCCGCCGCGAGCACACCTACGCACCGCCGGCCTACCTCTGCGCGTGCGGGGCTCCGGTGACGCTGCCACTGCTGCGCGGCGCCCTGCCGGTCCGGGTGCGGCACCGCACCTGGGCGGGGTCCTGGGTGGAAGTGCGGTGCCCCGCCTGCGGGAGGACCGAGGAGTGGCCGCAGCCCGAAGTGGGCTGCGGCTGCGGGACGATGCTGCGACTCCCCGTCGCCCCGCCGGCGATGCCGCCGGGCGCTCCCGGGGCCGGCGGCGGTGCCACACAGCTTCCCTCCCCCGGGCCGCTGTCCGCGGGCCCCGCACTGTCCGCATCGCTCAAGCCGTACGGGTCGTACGGGCCGCTCATGCCGCCCACACCGCACGAGCCGGCGGCCCTCCGTCCTGCCCGGCCCGCCTTCTCCCCCGTCACCATCCGCACCGCGCAGGACGCCCGTACGGCCGCCGCGCACTATCTGCGCTGGCTGGGTTTCACGGACGTACGGGTGACCGAGCGGGCTCCGGCCTCCGGCGTCGACCTGCGCGGACCCGGCGTCGTCGCGCACGTCGACCCGACGACGGCCCCGACCACACTGCGCGACGTCGAGACGCTCTGGCTGAACGGTCTCAACGAGGCGGCGGTCACCGCCTGTTTCTCCCTGGCGGGTTACGCGCGAGAGGCGCGCACCCGCGCCGACGCGCTCTCCGTCGCGCTGTTCGTCCTCGACCTGACGGGCATGCCGCAGGCCGTCAACGACCCGGCCGACGACCTGATCCGCGCCAACTCCTGAGCGCTCGCCCCCTCAGCACTCGCCCCCTGAGCGGGCTAGTGCCCTCCCGGCAAACATTGCCGGTCACGGCACTAGCTCTCCTCGCGGTGCTCGGTGCCCCGGCTGCCCGCCGCGTGTTCGCGCAGCTCGACGCGCCGGATCTTCCCCGAAACGGTCTTGGGCAGCTCGGCGAACTCGATGACACGGACCCGCTTGTACGGGGCGAGCGTCGCCCGTGAGTGCGAGAAGAGCTCCTTCGCCGTGCCGGGGTCCGGCTCCCAGCCCTCCGCGAGCACCACGTACGCCTTGGGCACCGCAAGCCGCAGCGGGTCCGGCGAGGGGACGACGGCGGCCTCGGCGACGGCGTCGTGCTCCAGCAGGGCGCTCTCCAGCTCGAACGGCGAGATCCGGTAGTCGCTCGCCTTGAAGACGTCGTCCGACCGGCCGACGTAGGTGATGTAGCCCTCCGCGTCCCGTGAGCCGATGTCGCCGGTGCGGTAGTAACCGCCGGCCATCGCCTCGGCGGTGCGCTCCTCATCCCCCCGGTAACCGGTCATCAGCCCGACCGGATCTCCCGACAGGTCGAGGCAGATCTCGCCCTCATCCACGCCCGGCGCACCTGTCACCGGGTCGAGCAGGGTCACCTCGTAGCCGGGCATGGGACGGCCCATGGAACCGGGCTTGAGGTGCTGTGCGGGCGAGTTGGCGACCTGTACGGCGGTCTCGGTCTGGCCGAAGCCGTCCCGGATGGTCACGCCCCAGGCCCGCCGTACGTGCTCGATCACTTCGGGGTTGAGCGGTTCGCCGGCCGCGACGACCTCCCGCGGCACCGCCCGCAGGCTGCTCAGGTCGGCCTGGATGAGCATCCGCCACACGGTGGGCGGGGCGCAGAAGCTGGTGACACCCGCCTTTTCGATCTCGGCCAGCAGGCGGGCCGCGTCGAACCGGGCGTAGTTGTAGATGAAGATCGTCGCTTCGGCGTTCCAGGGTGCGAAGAAGTTGGACCACGCGTGCTTGGCCCAGCCGGGTGAGGAGATGTTGAGATGCACGTCGCCCGGCTGGAGCCCGATCCAGTACATGGTCGCCAAGTGGCCCACGGGGTAGGAGACATGGGTGTGCTCGACGAGTTTGGGCAGGGCCGTGGTGCCGGAGGTGAAGTAGAGCAGGAAGGGTTCGTCGCCGCGGGTGGGCCCGTCGGGGGCGTACGCGGTGGGGGCGCCGTAGGCGTCCTCGTAGGCGAGCCAGCCCGGCCCGGCGTCACCGCCGGGGTCGTCCCCCACGCTGATACGGGTGTAATCGCCGGGCACCGTCGCGAACTTGGCGGCGTCCTCGGCCCGTACCACCACGTGCCGGGCCCCGCCGCGACCGACCCGGTCGGCGAGATCGGCGGGCCCGAGCAGCGGGGTGGCGGGAATGACGACGGCGCGCAGCTTCATGCAGGCGAGCAGGGTCTCCCAGAGCTCGACCTGATTGCCGAGCATGAGGACGACCCGGTCGCCCGCCCGTACCCCTTGGGCGCGCAGCCAGTTGGCGACCTGATCGGAGCGGGTGCGCATGTCGGCGAAGGAGTAGCGCGCCTCGCCGCCGTCCTGCTCGACGATGTGCAGGGCGATGCGGTCGTTGTCCTCGGCGACGGCGTCGAACCAGTCGAGCGCCCAGTTGAAGTGTCCGGGCCGCGGCCAGGAGAAGGCCGCGCGGGCGGCGTCGAGGTCGGTCCGGTGCCGCAACAGGGTGTCCCGTGCCGCGCGGAAGGCATCGGTGGGGGTGGTGGGCTCGGTCGCCGTCATCGTCACTCCTCGGGTACCGCGAACGTTCACTGCCGGCGACCACACCGTGCCGGTCGCTGTGCCGGTCGCGGTGGGCTGGTCGCACTGCCGATCATCCTCGGCCACCGGCGGCCCGCGCACCACCCCCGGGCGGCAGCCCGCGGGGCGACGGTGGATGCTGGGTGGATGCCCCCTGCACCGACCCATGCGCCCGCCCTGACCCAGCGGCGCCGGCGGCTGGTGCTGGCGATCTGCTGCATGAGCCTGCTGATCGTCAGCCTCGACAACACGGCGCTGAACGTGGCGCTGCCCTCCCTGCAGCGGGATCTGCACGCCTCCGTCTCCGGGCTGCAGTGGACCATCGACGCCTACACGGTGGTGCTGGCCTCATTCCTGATGCTGTCCGGTTCGGCGGCCGACCGGGTGGGCCGGCGCCGGGTGTTCCAGACAGGGCTGGTCCTCTTCACCACCGGGTCACTGCTGTGCGCCCTCGCGCCCGGCCTCGGCTGGCTCATCGCCTTCCGCGCGGTGCAGGCGATCGGCGGCTCGATGCTCAACCCGGTGGCCATGTCGATCATCACCAACACCTTCACCGAGCCGCGGGAGCGGGCCCGCGCCATCGGGGTGTGGGGCGGCGTCGTCGGCATCTCCATGGCGGCCGGACCGCTGCTGGGCGGGGCGCTGGTCACCTCGGTGGGCTGGCGCGCGATCTTCTGGCTGAACCTCCCCATCGGGCTGGCCGCGCTGCTGCTCACCGCGCTCTACGTCCCCGAGTCGCGGGCGCCGCATCCGCGCCGGCTGGACCCGGGCGGTCAGCTGCTGGTCATGGCCGCGCTCGGCTCGCTCACCTTCGGCATCATCGAGGGCGGCTCCGCCGACGGCGCGTGGGCCTCACCGCTGATCCTCGGCTGCTTCGGACTCAGCCTGTGCGCGGTGGCCGCGCTGATCCCGTACGAACGCCGCCGCGCCGAGCCGCTGGTCGAGCTGCGCTTCTTCCGCAGCGTCCCGTTCAGCGGCGCCACGGTCACCGCGGTCACCTCCTTCGCCGCGCTGTCCGGATTCCTCTTCCTCAACACGCTCTATCTGCAGAACGACCGCGACCTGACAGCCTTCCAGGCGGGGCTGTACCTGCTGCCGATGGCGGTGATGACGGCCCTCTTCGCGCCACTGTCCGGGCATCTGGTCGGGGTGCGCGGCGCCCGGCTGCCGCTCGTGCTGGCGGGGGCGGCCATGACGGCGAGCGGGCTGCTGTTCGCGCTTTTCGGCGCGGAGGCCTCGGACGGGCGGCTGTTCACCTCGTACGTGCTCTTCGGCATCGGCTTCGGCCTGGTCAACGCGCCCATCACCAACGCCGCCGTCTCCGGCATGCCGCGCGCCCGCGCGGGAGTGGCGGCGAGTATCGCCTCCACCAGCCGCCAGGTCGGCGCCGCGCTGGGCGTCGCGGTCATCGGCGCCGCGATCGCGGCCGGCTCGCGCGTCACGGCCTGGTGGATGATCACCGGGTGCGGGGTGGCCGTACTGCTGCTGGGCCTGCTCACCACAGGGCGCCGCGCACGGGCGACCGCGGAACGGGCCCTCATTAATCAAGTTTGACCAATCTCTTGACGGGCAGTATTCTCGCAGCCAGTAGTGGTAGTCAAACTTGACCAATGAGGAGGCTTCATGCCGGAGACCACGACAGGCAGCGCGACCGAGCAGGATCACCGCGACCTGGAAGCGTGGTTCGCGCGGTACGACACGTACGCCGCCAAGGCCGACGTCGAGGCGATGGCCTCGACGGCACTGTTCCCGCTGAACCTGGTCACCGACGACTCGGATCCCGGGTCCGGCTGGGCCGGGCAGTGGAGCCGCGAGGAGTACGTACGGACGATGTCGGGCGTCATGGGTGAGAGCGGCGGCGAGGAAGTCACCTTCGAGTCGCAGCGCGCACCGCACTTCCTCACCCGCAGTCTCGCCGTGGTCTTCACCGACTCCACCATGACCGTGGGCGGGCACAGTCGGCGGATGCGGTACTCGGACATCCTCGTCAAACAGGACGGCGAGTGGTACTTCCAGACCATGATCCAGGGCGGCTGGGCCGGGATGCTGGGCGGCGGCGCCTGAGTGGGGCACCATCGGGGATGTGTTGACGGGGGAAGTGGAACAGCGCGGAACCGTGCGAGGCGGCGGTGCCGGTGACCGGCGTGCGCCGCGCGCCCGGCGGCGGCCGCTCGCCTGGTTCGCGGGGCTGCTGCTGGCCGGGCTGAGCGTGCCGCTCACGGCCCGTGGCATGGACGCCGACGGGCCGACGCCGGTGCCCCAACTCCTGGCCTTTCTGCCCTGGTTCCTGGCGCCGGGCTGGCTGGCGCTGCTGTGCGCCGTGTATTCCCGTCGCTTCCTCGCCACGGTATGGGCGATCGCCGTGCTGGTGGCCGCGGGCTGGTTCACGCTGCCGCAGGGCCCGGACGCGGTGGCGGCCGGGGAGCGTCCTGCCGAGGCCCGCTTCCGTGTGCTCACCGCCAACGTGCGCTACGGCGGCGCGACCGACGCGCTGCTGGATACGCTGCGCCGTGAACGCCCGCAGCTCGTCGCCGTCCAGGAATGCGACAGCCGGTGCTCCGGCGCCCTTCGCGGGCCCACGATGCGACAGGAGTACCCGTACCGGGTCATCGCCGAAGCCGGCGGGGCACGGGGCACGGCGCTGCTGAGCGTGTACCCCCTGAAGGACGAGGCCGCCGTGCCGGGGCGGATGGCGATGCCCGGCGCGGTCGCGGACATCTCCGGCACGCGGGTCCGGGTGCAGACCGCCCATGCGATGCCGCCCAAGCCGGCGGCGCTCGCGAGCTGGCGCGCCGAGCTGGGGCGGCTTCGCGACTACGCCGCTTCGCGCGGCGAGACCCCTGCCATCGTCGCCGGCGACTTCAACTCCTCGCAGGACCACGCCGCCTTCCGCGCCATCCTGCGCACCGGCCTGCACGACGCCGCACGCCTGACGGGCCAGTCCCGCACCCCGACCTGGCCGGACAACAGGGCGCTACCGCTGGGCGCCCAGATCGACCACGTCCTGATCAGCGAGCAGATGACCGCCGTGGAGGCCCGTTTCCTCGACCTGCCGGGCACGGACCACCGCGCGCTGCTGGCCGACGTGAAGCTGTATTGAACCGGGCTGCCCGCGTACAGGCGCAGCCGTGTGCCCGGCTCCCCTTCGAGGGAGAGCCGGGCATGTAGCGGCCGTGCTGTTTACGCGTAGGGATTGCGGTGCCAGTTGCCCCTTGGCGCAGGTGTCTCCGGTGCCTCGACGGGCGCCACCACGGGCCCGTCGCCGCGTGAGCGCGCGTCACACGACAGGTACAGCTCTCCGCCCACGGGAGCAGCTACGGGGCGACGCGCTTGTAGACCCCCCCTTCCCCGTCGTCGTGGTGCAGCGACATCGTGGAC
>NZ_JBOHCV010000780.1:0-7130 GCF_050698815.1 Streptomyces sp. | reverse complement strand
GCCAGGACGTCCTGGCCGCGCAGGCCGGTCGCGCCGGCGGATGCCGCGGCGGCGAGCAGCGATCCGGTACCGCACGCGGGGTCGAGAACGGTCGTGGGGAAAGCACCCGCGCTGTCGGTCAGGAGCCGGGCCATGAGGGCGGCCAACGGTCGCGGTGTGAGGTAGGTGCCGGTGCCCCCCGTGTCCTCCAGCAGGCGTTCGGCCAGGACATCCGTCGCAGCCTCGGCGCCATCCGTGACGACGCACTGCAACAAGGCCCTCAGCGGCCCGGCAGCCTCGGGGGCGTATGCGGCGTCCTCGGTTCCCGGGATGTCCTGGACTCCGCCGTCCGCAGCTGACCGGACCCATCGCAGCAGCGCGTCGTCACGCAGTTCGGGGAGGGCTTCGCGCGCTCTCCGGTCCAGCCGGGCAGCCGCGAGCACCACAGGCAGCAGGCGCAGGGCCAGTTCGCCGTCGCCGGGGTGGGTGCGCAACGCGGTGCGAAGCCGGTCCGCCGGTGTGTCCTCGGGGAGTTGGCCACGGGCGGAGAGCCAGGCGCGTACGGCGTCGAGGTCGTAGGTCGGGCTGGTGTCCGTGCCTCCCGCAGGGGCGGGGAAGTCCGGATGCCGACGACGCCAGTTGCTCACCGTGGCGCGGGTGACTCCTGCCAGCCGCGAGATGTCGGCGGCGGTCACGAGGGCACTGGCCTGCTGGTTCATGGGCTCCTGCCGGGTGACGTGGGGGCGGACGTGCTGAACGGCTCACTCTATACCGACACCCAATTGATGTGAAGTGTTTGACAGTGCTTTCAGTTATCGCTCTACTGGTTGTGCTTTCACCGGGCTTCCTGCTTTCCGGCCTCCCCAGGTCTCCCGGGCATCCCCCTGCCGGCAACACGTCGATTCGAATGGAGCGGCACCATGGCCACCAGCACTTCCGGCACGTCCAAGCGCACCCTGTACCGGCTCACGGGGATCGCTCCCACGGTCGACGCGATGTTCGACGTACTCGACCCGACTCGGCTCGAAGCCGTTGACGCGGAGCTGCACTTCCCGGAGGAGCGGTTGGGTGTTCCGGCGCTGCTGGTCACCGGCAGCTTCGAGCAGCCGGTCGCGAGCTGGTGCGGCGAGATCAATCGCACGACCGGGTGCGAGGTGTCGCGGCCCGTGAACCGGTCGGCCGGGCTGCTGATGCTCGCGGTCGACGACGAGGTGTACGCCGTCGGCTACGACCAGGGTTTCCGCCTGGTGCCCGACCGGGTCAAGGACCGGCGGTTCGGGCTGAGTTTCGTGATCCGCAGGGTGGACCCCGCCCAGATCCGGGACATGGTCTCCCATACGCCGGGCGGCGGCCGGACCGACATCACCCTCGTGCCCGGCGGCGCTCCGGTCTGGAGTCTGGGTGTCCAGGAGCACGCGCAGATCGTGCGGCGGCTGGGCGGTCGGCTGGACGGGCTCCAGCTGACGATCGCTCAGGACGACCGTACGAAGATCTCCAGCGTCGAGGGCGGTACCGGGCTGCGGATGCGCCTCGGAATCGACGCCGCGGACCTGGTCGCGGACATCCGGGCCATCGCCCGTGTCCTCCGGGACGAGGCCCCGACTCCGGAACTGGAGTTCGTCGAGCACATCGTTCCGGTCAAGGACGACGACCTCGTCACGCGGCTGGAGGAGCGGCTCGACGACATGCTCGGCGAGCAGCCGGACGGCCGTATCGCGGTCGCCGTCCCGTCCGACCACTGGGACGACTACGGCGCCGCCCAGGCGTTCGCCATCAAGGTGCACAGCAAGGACGCCTACCTCGCCGACGACTTCTGCCTGGAGTACGTCCTCAACCGGGCCCGCGTGCAGAGGGCGGGAACGCGCTTCGCCGCGCTCCGGGACGGCACCGTCACCCTCTACGCGCACGCCCGGGCAGAGAAGGGTGACTTCATCTGGACGTCGAGCGTGCTGCGGTGGATCGAGGCGGAAGTGGCGCTCGGTGGCCGCCGGTTCTTCCTGCTGGACGGGCAGTGGTACGAGATCGGTGAGGCGTATCTGAAGGTGATCCGTTCGCAGGTGGAGCGGCTCATCACCGACACGCCCTCGGTCGACCTTCCGGCCTGGGTGCGCGGGGACAAGGAGCGGGACTACAACGAGTCGGTGCCCGACCTGCGGCCCGGGTACGTCTGCTTCGATCGTGACAACGTCCGGACCGCGCTGCACCGAGGCAACGGTGTGGAGATCTGTGACCTGCTGAGCCCGGACGACGTCCTGGTCATGGTGAAGCGGGCCAAGGGCTCCGACGCGCTGAGCCATCTGTTCGGTCAGGCTGTCGTCGCCGTACAGACCCTGCTGCACTCGCCGGAGGCCGGGGACGGGTTCGCCCGAAAGGTGGCTGCGGCCCGGCCCGGTCGGCCTCTGCCGGAGGGTTTCCGGCCGTCGAGGGTCGTCTTCGCGATCCTGTTGAAGGACGGCACCGACCTCACCGCCGACACGCTGTTCCCGTTCTCCCAGGTCACCCTCGTGCAGACGGCCAAGATGCTTGAGGCGTGGGGCGTCGCCGTCGAGGTCATCGGGATCCAGTCCACGGCGGTGCATCCAAGCCGGGCGGGAATCCGCCACCTGGCCGCGTAGCGGGGGCAACTCAGTCCGTGGGTGCTGCGATCGGCACACAGGTCGACGTGCGGCCGGTCACCTCGTACCGACGGTATGCGGGGGAGTGGCACGCGTCAGCAGCGGCTGTCGTGGGCTACATCGCCAAGTACGTCACCACGGGGCGGTGCGCCGACGCTGTGGACGGTCGGATTTATCAGGTCGTGCTGCCGCGCCAGCGCACGCGGCCACCACGAGGCGATGCGTTTCACATGGGAGATGTACCGCGTTGCCGACAGCACCACCGATTCCCGCGGATTCGACTTCATCACCCTCGTCGAACAGGCCTGATCGTCACCGACTGCCAGTGCGTCGACTGCCCCTCCCGGTTCCGCGGGCCGCCTCCGTACGGCCGGACGTCCCCCGACGGCACGCGCCGACCGCTGAGCGCGGCGAAGACCCGGAACGGGCAGCGCGTCGAGCCCGATGTGGATCAGTCGGCGGTGCCGTTTGCCCACTACGCCGCAGCCGCCGCAGATGCGAGTTCGGGGAAGCGGGCCTGCCAGGCTCCCCGGGCGGAGTGGGCGGGGACGCTGGCGCAGCAGTTCGGCGTTCAGGTGCGTCTGTAGGCTGGCAAGGGACTGTGCTTCGCGGGTGCCACGCTCATACAGGAGAAGCAGGTCGGCTTCGTCGGCAAGGTCGTATTCATAGTGCGGGCCCCAGTCGATGTGCCCGGGGTAGGTCACACTCCCGGATGTCGGCCCGACCAACTCGTCGAGCAACTTTCGGAAGCACGTAGATCTTGGCTGTGGCGTCCCGTCTGCTGGGCGAGACCTCGAGGATCATGAGAGGCCAGGTGACCTTCACGTGCGGCACGCTTGCGGTGGTCAGTAAGAGTGCAGCTGCCGCCGCTTTGAATCGCCGCTCACAGGGCGCCGAGCAGTGGCTCCGGAAGTGAAACGGCGCGTCTCTCTTTGTGCGTATTGGCCGTCCTCATCGGCAAAAGCGAAGGGGACAGCGGGCCTACGTCTGTGGGACCTCACGCCTGCGGCGTCCCACAAATGTCCCACGCGAAGCGACGTCATGGGATCGGACATTGAGGACTTTGCCAGTCCGGTACAGCAAAGCTGCAGGTCAACGGAGTAGAGGGCTGAGCGGCAATGGCTGGTTGGCCGTGTGTGTTTTGGCATGCACGAGAAATACCCTGACCGACATCTATGCTGGTCAGGGTATTGATCCGAAGTACCCCCGGCAGGATTCGAACCTGCGCACACGGCTCCGGAGGCCGTTGCTCTATCCCCTGAGCTACGGGGGCTCTGTCGGCGCCTCGGCGGCGACAGAGTGAACAGTACCAGCTCGGGCATGGTGCACCGGAACCGGATTCCGGGAGCCCGCGGGCCCGGGAGGAGGGGGCGGCCCCGGCGGGGTGGAAAAGGGCAAAAGCCGGACGCCGGGGGAGGGGTGTGCCTAGGCTTTGCCATGTGCCAGGTACGTACGGGCGGGTCCTTGTCGTCGACGATGACCAGGTCATCCGGCAGCTGATCAAGGTCAATCTCGAGCTCGAGGGCTTCGAGGTGGTGACCGCCGCCGATGGTGCCGAGTGTCTGGACGTCGTGCACGGTGTGCGGCCCGACCTCGTCACGCTCGACGTCATGATGCCCCGCCTGGACGGGCTGCGGGCCGCCGAGCAGCTGCGTTCCGATCCGCGTACGCGTCATATCCCGGTCGCGATCATCAGCGCCGGCACGCAGTTCGGTGGCGAGAAGGGGGCGGAGCCCGCGGTGGACGCCCTGCTGGCGAAGCCGTTCGAGCCCGCCGCGCTGGTGCGGATGGCGCGGCGGCTGACCGGCCTGGAGTCCGCTGACGGTGAGGCCGTGCGGCCGGTGCGCCGCTGACGCGCTGGTGCGCGCCGTGCCCGCCCGTGGAAACCGATTCGCGTTCCCCCACCCCCGCTCCCATACGCTTGCGCCGTGACACCCGCCCAGCTCTCCCGCACCGTGCTGCACACAGTGCGTCGTGCCGTGGAGAGCGGTGAGCTGGGCGACGTCCCGGCGGGTGCGGTCCCGGAGCCAGTGGTGGTCGAGTCGCCGCCACGGCGCGGTGCCGGGGACTACGCGGTCAGCGTCGCGTTTCCGCTCGCCAAGGCGGCCGGGATGCCGCCGCTGGACGTGGCGCGAGTGCTCCAGGCCGGGCTCGGGCGCCAGGACGGGATCCGGAGCGTGGAGATCGCGGGGGGCGGGTTCCTGAACGTCACTCTCGATGACCGGGCAGGCGCCGCGCTGGTGACGGAGCTGTCGGACGCCGGGCAGGAGTACGAGCCCGGCATCGACGATCCCGCCGCCGACATCGCCCACTGGAGCGCCGCCACCGGCGACGACCCCGCCGCGTTGACCGTACGGACGGCGCGGGCCAGTTCACTCTTTCGCGTGCAGTACGCACACGCGCGTGCTCGGGCGCTCACGCGCAACGCCCACGACCTGGGCTTTCACGGCGACGCGTACGCCGACGACGGCAGCGGTTCCGGCTGCGGAAACCGCGAGCAGCGCGCCCTGCTCGCGCTGCTCGCCGATCATCGGCGAATCTGTGAACAGGCTGGCACCACCAGGCAGGCCGGCCCGCACGCCCGGCACCTCGAGGCCGTCGCCGAGGCCTTCTTCGACTTCCACGACCACTGCCCGCCCCTGCCCCTCGGTGACGAGAAACCCGGGGCCGCCCACCGCGTCCGGCTGGCCCTCGTCGAGGCCACCGGGGCGGTGCTGGCAGGCGGCCTGTCCCAGCTCGGCGTCAGCGCCCCCGCACATCTCTGAGACTTCGAAAAGGACCAACGATCAACGTGAACCAGCACCGGCACCAGCACCATCAGCACGAGAGCGAGACCCGCGCATGAGCCGTTCCGCGCACCCCGCCGGCCCCCGGCACGCCGACGTGCTCCCCGAGGGGCACTACACCGCGCCGCCCGCCGACCTCAACGAACTCGAACCCCGGGTCTGGCCGCAGACCACCGCCCGCGCCGCCACCGGTGCCGTCTCCGTCGGCGGCATCGACGTACGGGAGCTCGCCGAGGAGTTCGGCACTCCCGTCTACGTGCTCGACGAGGCCGACTTCCGCGCGCGTTGCCGCGCCTGGCGGGACGCCTTCGGGCCCGGCGCCGACGTCTTCTACGCCGGGAAGGCGTTCCTCTCCCGTGCCGTCGTGCGCTGGCTGAACGAGGAGGGGCTCAACCTCGACGTCTGCTCCGGCGGCGAGCTGGCCACCGCCCTCGCGGGCGGCATGCCCGCCGAGCGGATCGCGCTGCACGGCAACAACAAGTCCTCCGCCGAGATCCGGCAGGCCATCCAGGTCGGCGTCGGGCGCATCGTGCTGGACTCCTTCCAGGAGATCGTGCGCGTCGCGCACATCGCCGACCAGCTCGGCAAGCGGCAGCCCGTGCAGATCCGGATCACCGTCGGCGTCGAGGCGCACACCCACGAGTTCATCGCCACGGCGCACGAGGACCAGAAGTTCGGGCTCTCGCTCTCCGACGGCCATGCGGCCGAGGCCGTACGCAGGGTGCTCAAGCTGGACAGCCTGGAGCTGATCGGCATCCACTCCCACATCGGCTCGCAGATCTTCGACACCTCGGGCTTCGAGGTGGCCGCGCACCGCGTGGTGGGGCTGCTCGCCGACGTCCGGGACGAGCACGGCGTGGAGCTGCCCGAGATCGACCTCGGAGGCGGCCTCGGCATCGCCTACACCCCCGAGGACGACCCCCGCGAGCCGCACCAGATCGCCACGTCGCTGGCCGAGATCGTCAGCCGCGAGTGCCGTGGCGCGGGCCTGTCGGTGCCGCGGCTGTCCGTCGAGCCCGGCCGCGCCGTCGTCGGCCCGTCGGCGTTCACGCTGTACGAGGTCGGTACGGTCAAGGAGCTGCCGGGCCTGCGGACGTACGTCAGCGTGGACGGCGGCATGTCGGACAACATCCGTACCGCGCTCTACGACGCCGAGTACAGCGTCTCCCTCGTCTCCCGCGCTTCCGAGGCCCGGCCGATGCTCTCCCGGGTGGTCGGCAAGCACTGCGAGAGCGGTGACATCGTCGTACGGGACTCGTTCCTGCCTGCGGACGTGGCGCCCGGTGATCTGCTCGCCGTGCCCGCGACCGGCGCGTACTGCCGTTCGATGGCGAGCAACTACAACCACGTGCCGCGCCCGCCCGTCGTCGCCGTACGGGACGGGGAGGCGCGGGTGATCGTCCGCCGGGAGACGGAGGAGGATCTCCTGCGGCTCGATGTCGGCTAGCCCGCCTGGCCAGCCCGGCCCGGCCGGCTCGGCTGGCGAGACATACGTCCCACATATTGGAACGCGGGTGGATTCTCCGGACCGGTACGTGAGACTGACAGCACAGACATGACGAAAGGCGAGGTCGGATGATGCGTACGCGTCCGCTGAAGGTGGCGCTGCTGGGCTGTGGGGTCGTCGGCTCAGAGGTGGCACGCATCATGACGACGCACGCGGACGACCTCGCCGCCCGCATCGGCGCCCCCGTCGAACTGGCCGGCGTCGCCGTGCGCCGCCCCGACCGGGTGCGGGAGGGAATCGACC
>NZ_JBOHCV010000779.1:0-6575 GCF_050698815.1 Streptomyces sp. | reverse complement strand
GTCGAAGCCGATGAAGGCGAAGAAGACCACGGACGCCGCCGTGAAAATGCCCTGGACCCCGAAATTCGTCGGCGCGTAACCGAAGATCAGCTGGATCAGCGGGGCCTCGAAGCCGGAGCCTCCGAGGCTTCCCTTTTCCTCCGGGATGAACGGGCTGTAGTTGGCCGCGTCGATGAGGAAGGCTCCGGCGACGATGACGACCAGCACCACCGTCACCTTGATCGCGACCACGATTGCCGTCACCCGCGCGGAGAGCTTCATGCCGAGCAGCAGGATCACCGTCAGCACCACAACCAGCAGGGCGGCCAGCAGGTCGAAGCCGAACCCGTCAGCGGCGACCGACCCCTGGAGGGCCGTGGGGAGGTCCCAGTCGGCGGTGTCCATCAGGGACCGGACATAGCCGGACCAGCCGACGGCCACCACCGCGGTGGCCAGCGCCATCTCCAGCATCAGGTCCCAGCCGATGATCCAGGCGGGGAACTCGCCGAGCGACGCATACGAGAAGGTGTACGCCGACCCTGCGACCGGCACCGTCGAGGCGAACTCGGCGTAGCACAGGGCAGCCAGCGCGCAGACGACGCCGGACACCGCGAAGGCGATCGCGACCGCGGGGCCCGCGTTGTCCTTGGCCACCGCACCCGTGAGCACGAAGATACCGGTGCCGATGATCACGCCGATACCGAAGACCGTCAGGTCGAGTGCGGACAACGACTTCGTGAGCCGGTGGCCCGGCTCCTCCGTGTCCTGAATCGACTGCTCGATGGTCTTCGTCCGGAACAGCCCTCCGGAGCCGCGAGTCGCGGCCCCCCTGTCGTTGCTCACGCCGTACCTCCATGGTCGTCAGGACGCAGCAGGCGACAGGAACTCGTGGTCCTGGCTGCTCTGCACCGGTGTTTGATCGGCCCGGCTTTCGGGTCGCTGAGGTGGAGCCCGCAGGCACCGCCGAGGGCTTCCCCGAGGTGCCGGCGGGCTGCTGCCCTCATAGCTGTCGCGGCTGACAACGTAGATCGCGAATCCCCATCGGTGCGGGAGGAGCCGCCGCAACGCAGCCGACAGAGTGGCGTGATCCCGATCTGGATGACCTCACGGGTGCGGTTCCGCGGCCAATTGGCCTACGTCGGCGAGCCACCCCCGGAGGGCGCTGGGCCCGTGCCGCTGCGCGGTGTCGGTCGGGAGGGCCGCCTCGCCGCCGGAGCGGCCGGCCGAGGCGATCCGGGATGGCCCCGCAGGTCTGGACCACCTTCAGCGGTCCGTGGACGTGCTGCAGGAACCCGGCACGGCGGCCCGAGACGTGGGAACCGTACCCTCGGAAATATGGTGGATCCGAAAAAGTCCGAGACCGACGCCCTGTACGTGGACGCGAACCAGAGCGTCGAGGAAGCACGCCAACACGTTCGCGACGCGGCGGCCGGAAGAGGCAGCGCCCAACTCGAGACCGCTCTCGACGAATTGGAAGCCTCGCTGGCCCACCGGGAAGCCGCCCGCCTCCGCCTCCGGGACGACGCCTGGCTCCTCACAGCCCTCGGAGCGGCGAACGCGATCGACGCACAGTTCCATGGCGACCCGGCCCGCCCCGACGAGGACAACCCCGACAAGACGACCCCGTAGGTGATGAGCTACTGAGGGTCACGGGATCGTGGGTTCGCATCCCGCCGTCCCGACGAACGGAACGCAGGCCCGGGGCCGCTTCCCCTGCCGGAAGCGGCCCCGGGCCTTTGCGTTGCCCCCAGCAGCGATCACTCAGCGATGAGTTCCCTGAGCGCGATGTTGAGCTTCAGGACGTTGACCCGGGGTTCCCCCATGAAGCCGAGGACCCGGCCGTCGGTGTGGTCCTCGACCAGCTCCTCGACCCGCTGTACGCCGAGGCTGTGCCGCTCGGCGATCCGGTGGACCTGGATCCGCGCGAACTCCGGGGAGATGTGCGGGTCCAGGCCGGAGGCCGAGGAGGTGACGGCGTCGGCCGGCACGTCGGAGGGCCTGGGAGCGTAGCCCCGTGCCGTGTTGTCGGTGATGACGGCCTTCTTGGCGTCCTTCACCCACTGGATCAGCTCGTCGTTGTCGCCGGACCGGTTGGTGGCACCGGAGAGGATCAGCGAGTACCGGGGGTTGACGCTGTTGGTGCCCAGGCCGTTGGAGGGGCGCGGCTGGAACCACCTCAGGTCCGGGCGGGGCGCCTCCTCGGCGTCGTCGGGGTTCTCTTTGGGGAAGTTGTAGGTCTGGCCGATGAGTTCGGAGCCGGCGACCTTGCCCTCGCTGGTGATCTCGGAGCCGTTCGCCTTGTCGCTGAAGAGGGCCTGGGCCACGCCGGTGACTGTGAGTGGGTAGAGCACACCGCACAGGAGGGTCAGGACGAGGAGGGCGCGCAGGCTCGCCCACAGCAGCCGTGTGGTGCTCGCGACAGAGTTGTTCATGACGTCACCCGATGCCAGGGATGAGGGAGAGGAGCAGGTCGATGATCTTGATGCCGATGAAGGGGGCGATGAGCCCGCCCAGCCCGTAGACCGCGAGGTTGCGGCGCAGCATCCGGTCCGCGCTCGTCGGGCGGTACCGCACACCCCGCAGGGCGAGGGGCACGAGTGCGACGATGATGAGCGCGTTGAAGATGACGGCGGAGAGGATGGCCGACTCGGGCGACGCCAGGCTCATGATGTTGAGCTTGTCGAGGCCGGGGTGGACCACGGCGAACATCGCCGGGATGATCGCGAAGTACTTCGCGACGTCGTTGGCCATGGAGAACGTGGTGAGCGCGCCGCGCGTGATGAGCAGCTGCTTGCCGATCTCGACTATCTCGATCAGCTTCGTCGGATTCGACTCCAGGTCCACCATGTTCCCGGCCTCCTTGGCGGCCGATGTACCGGTGTTCATGGCCACGCCGACGTCTGCCTGGGCAAGCGCCGGAGCGTCGTTCGTCCCGTCGCCGGTCATGGCGACGAGCTTGCCGCCGGCCTGCTCGCGCTTGATCAGCGCCATCTTGTCCTCGGGGGTGGCCTCGGCGAGGAAGTCCTCGACGCCCGCCTCCTTCGCGATGGCTCTGGCGGTGAGCGGGTTGTCACCGGTGATCATGACGGTACGGATGCCCATCCGGTGCAGCTCGTCGAACCGCTCCCGCATCCCCTCCTTGACCACGTCCTTGAGGTGGACGGCACCAAGGACGCGGACGGCATCGGTGTCCTCGACCGCGACGAGCAGCGGCGTGCCGCCGGCCTCGGAGATCCGGTGCGCGATCCGGCCGGCGTCGTCCGGGACACTGCCGCCCCGGTCCTCGACCCAGGCGAGGACCGACGCCGACGCGCCCTTACGGACCTTCCGGCCGTCCACGTTCACACCCGACATCCGGGTCCGGGCGGTGAAGGGCACCCACTCGGCGTGCGCCAGTTCGCCCTGGTCCCGCTCGCGCAGGCCGTACCTCTCCTTGGCGAGGACGACGACGGACCGGCCCTCCGGCGTCTCGTCCGCGAGCGAGGAGAGCTGGGCGGCGTCGGCGAGATCGGCCTCGTCCGTGCCGTCGACGGCGATGAACTCGGCCGCCTGCCGGTTGCCGAGCGTGATGGTGCCCGTCTTGTCGAGCAGCAGCGTGGAGACGTCGCCGGCGGCTTCGACCGCACGTCCGGACATCGCCAGCACGTTGCGCTGGACGAGCCGGTCCATACCGGCGATGCCGATCGCGGAGAGCAGCGCACCGATCGTGGTCGGGATCAGACAGACCAGCAAGGCGACCAGCACGATCACCGACTGCTGCCCGCCGGCATGGACGGCGAAGGGCTGGAGGGTGACGACCGCCAGCAGGAAGACGATCGTGAGCGAGGCGAGCAGGATGTTCAGCGCGATCTCGTTCGGCGTCCGCTGTCGCGCGGCACCTTCGACAAGGGCGATCATCCGGTCGATGAAGGTCTCCCCCGGCTTCGCCGTGATCTTGATGACGACGCGGTCGGACAGCACCTTCGTACCGCCGGTGACCGCACTGCGGTCACCTCCCGACTCCCTGATCACCGGCGCCGATTCACCTGTGATCGCCGACTCGTCGACCGATGCGACGCCCTCGACGACGTCACCGTCACCCGGGATGATGTCGCCGGCCTCACACACGACCAGGTCACCGACGCGCACTTCGGTGCCGGGCACCTCTTCCTCGTCGCCTGCGTGCCCACCGTTGATCCGGCGCGCGACCGTGCCGGTCTTGGCCCTGCGCAGGGTGGCGGCCTGGGCCTTGCCCCTGCCTTCGGCCACCGCCTCCGCCAGGTTGGCGAAGAGCGTGGTGAGCCAGAGCCAGGCGGCGATGGCCCAGCCGAACCAGCCGGCGGGGTCCTTGACCGCGAAGACCGTCGTCAGCACGGAGCCGACCAGCACGACGAACATCACGGGTGACTTGACCATGACCCGCGGGTCGAGCTTCCTGACGGCGTCCGGGAAGGACTTGATCAGCTGTCCGAAGAACCCCCCGCCGACGCGTCCGCCGCCTGTGGATTGCGGCACGTCCGGGGGCGGTGCGGGGCTGGGAAGGTGAGTGGACATCGAGTCCTCTTGCTCCAGGCGAAGGGTCATGACGCCAGCCCCTCGGCGAGCGGCCCGAGGGCCAGGGCCGGGAAGTAGGTCAGACCGGTGATGATCACGATGGTGCCGACGAGCAGCCCGGCGAAGAGCGGCTTGTGCGTGTGCAGGGTTCCGGCGGTGGCCGGTACCGGCCGCTGCTCGGCGAGCGAGCCCGCGAGCGCGAGGACGAACACCATCGGCAGGAAACGGCCGAGCAGCATCGCGATGCCGATCGTCGTGTTGAACCACTGCGTGTCCGCGTTGAGGCCGGCGAAGGCCGAGCCGTTGTTGTTGGCACCCGAGCTGTACGCGTACAGGATCTCGGAGAAGCCGTGCGCGCCCGAGTTGGTCATGGAGTCGGCCGGGGTGTCCAGGGCCATGGCCGCTGCGGTGAAGCCGAGCACCAGCGCGGGCGTGACGAGGATGTAGCACGCCGCGAACTTGATCTCGCGGGTGCCGATCTTCTTGCCCAGGTACTCGGGTGTACGGCCGACCATGAGTCCCGCGATGAAGACCGCGACGACCGCGAGGATCAGCATGCCGTACAGGCCCGATCCGACGCCGCCGGGGGCGATCTCGCCGAGCTGCATGCCCAGCATGGTGATGCCGCCGCCGAAGCCGGTGAACGAGGAGTGGAAGGAGTTGACCGCACCGGTCGAGGTGAGCGTGGTGGCGACCGCGAAGATCGACGAGCCGCTGACGCCGAAGCGGGTCTCCTTGCCCTCCATGGCACCGCCAGCCAGGTCGAACGCGGGGCCGCCGTGGTGGAACTCGGTCCACATCATCAGGGCGGTGAACCCCAGCCAGATGGTCCCCATCGTGGCGAGGATCGCGTAGCCCTGCTTCACACTGCCGACCATCCGGCCGAAGGTGCGGGTCAGCGCGAACGGGATGAGGAGGATCAGGAAGATCTCGAAGAGGTTCGAGAAGGGGTCCGGGTTCTCGAAGGGGTGAGCCGAGTTGGCGTTGAAGTATCCGCCGCCGTTGGTGCCCAGCTCCTTGATGACCTCCTGGGACGCGACCGCGCCGCCGTTCCACTGCTGCGTGCCGCCCGAGAACTGCCCGACCTCGTGGATGCCGGAGAAGTTCTGGATGGCGCCGCAGGCCACCAGGATGACGGCGCCGATCACGGAGACGGGAAGCAGTATGCGCACCGTGCCGCGCACCAGGTCGGCCCAGAAGTTGCCGAGTTCACCGGTGCGGGAACGGGCGAAGCCGCGTACGAGCGTCACCGCGACGGCGATGCCGACCGCGGCCGAGACGAAGTTCTGTACCGCCAGGCCGCCCGTCTGCACGACGTGGCCCATGGCCTGCTCGCCGTAGTAGGACTGCCAGTTGGTGTTGGCGGCGAAGGACGCGGCGGTGTTGAACGCCTGGTCCGGGTCGATGGACACGAAGCCGAGCGAACCGGGCAGGCTGCCCTGGGCCCGCTGCAGCAGGTAGAGGAAGAGGACGCTCACCACGGAGAAGGCGAGGACGCCCCGCAGGTAGGCGGACCAGCGCATTTCCACGCCGGGGTCGGCGCCGAAAGCCTTGTAGACCCACCTCTCGACGCGCAGGTGCTTGTCGGAGGAGTAGACGCGGGCCATGTAGTCGCCGAGGGGACGGTATGCCAGTGCCAGCGCGGATATCAGCGCGATCATCTGGAGCACACCGGCAAGGAGAGGGGTCATCTGTGCTCAGAACCTCTCGGGGTACAAGAGGGCGAGGACGAGATAACCGAGGATGGCGACGGCCACGATCAGACCGGCCACGTTTTCAGCGGTCACAGCTTCGCCACCCCCTTGGCGGCGAGAGCCACCAGCGCGAAGACCGCGATCGTGGTGACGACGAAGGCCACATCGGCCATCGTGCACTCCTAGAGAGGCAGGAACGTACGGACCTCTCGAGGAGAACCCCTCTCAGGGCCGCTCAGGCCGGCCGTTGACGATCTCTTTACGGCCGGAGCCCCTCCCTTGACGACTCTCTTGCGCCCAGTCCTCCCAAGTGTGAGAACGCCCACGGGTCATATCCGCTCAAGCCGTGGTCAGGGGCCGTTTCCAGGC
>NZ_JBOHCV010000778.1:0-8987 GCF_050698815.1 Streptomyces sp. | reverse complement strand
TCCTGCTCCGGCAGCGCACCGCGCTGCCGGAGGGCATCCCCCACGGGAACACCGGGGGCTCGGGCTCGGATGCCTCAGATACGCATCGGCTGGGGTGACTCGCGGCGATCCGGCTCCGGGCCGTCGTACTCGCGCAGGACCTCGTACCGGGTGTTGCGCTCGACCGGCTGGAAGCCGGCGTCGCGGATGAGGTCGAGCAGGTCCTCGCGGGTGAGCTTGTCGGGCGTCCCGTAGTTGTCGGCGTCGTGAGTGATCTTGTACTCGACGACCGACCCGTCCATGTCGTCCGCGCCGTGCCGCAGAGCGAGCTGGGCGGTCTGCACGCCGTGCATCACCCAGAAGACCTTGACGTGCGGCACGTTGTCGAACAGCAGTCGGGAGACCGCGAAGGTCTTGAGCGCCTCGGCACCGGACGCCATGGTGGTGCGCGCCTGGAGCCTGTTACGGACCTTGCCGTCCTGCATGTCGACGAAGTCGTGCTGGTAGCGCAGCGGGATGAAGACCTGGAACCCGCCTGTCTCGTCCTGCAGTTCGCGCAGCCGCAGCACGTGGTCGACGCGGTGACGGGGCTCCTCGATGTGTCCGTACAGCATCGTGGACGGCGTCTTGAGGCCCTTCTGGTGCGCGAGGCGGTGGATGCGCGACCAGTCCTCCCAGTGGGTGTCGTTGTCGACGATGTGCTGCCGGATCTCCCAGTCGAAGATCTCGGCGCCGCCGCCAGTGAGCGACTCCAGGCCCGACTCGATCAGGATGTCGAGGATCTCGCTCGCGTCCATCCCGGAGATCTTCTCGAAGTGCTGGATCTCGGTGGCGGTGAACGCCTTGATGGAGACGGTGGGCGGCAGCGCCTCCTTGAGGGCGCTGAGCGAACGCGGGTAGTAGCGCCAAGGCAGCGTCGGGTGCAGGCCGTTGACGATGTGCAGCTCGGTGAGGTTGTCCCCCTCCATCGCCTTGGCCAGCTTCACGGCCTCCTCGATGCGCATGGTGTAGGCGTCCTTCTCGCCCGGCTTGCGCTGGAAGGAGCAGTACGCGCACGAGGCCGTGCACACGTTCGTCATGTTCAGGTGGCGGTTGATGTTGAAGTGGACGACGTCGCCGTTCTTGCGCGTCCGTACCTCGTGGGCGAGCCCGCCCAGCCACGCCAGGTCGTCGGAGTCGTACAGCGCGATGCCGTCCTCGCGGCTGAGCCGCTCACCTGCGCGGACCTTCTCCTCCAGCTCGCGCTTGAGCCCAGCGTCCATGCGCCCTCCTGGTGTGTCTGTTCGAGCAATGTCTGTTTCGAGCGCCTTGTCGAGCCTACTCCCGGGCCTCGCCGGGCAGTTCGCCGACCCGGTTCTCCCACTTCGTGGACAGCACGATGGTGGTACGCGTACGGGAGACGCCCTTGGTGCCGGACAGCCGCCGGATGAGGCTCTCCAGCGCGTCCACGTCGGAGGCGCGCGCCTTCAGCATGTAGGAGTCGTCTCCGGAGATGAACCAGCAGTCCTCGATCTCCTGCAGATCGCGCAGCCGGCCGGCGACGTCCTCGTGATCGGTGGCGTCCGAGAGCTGGATGCCGATCAGCGCGGTGACGCCCAGACCGAGCGACTTCGCGTCGACCGTCGCGCGGTAACCGGTGATCACCCCGGCGGATTCGAGGCGGTTGATGCGGTCGGTGACGCTGGGGCCGGAGAGGCCGACGAGCCGGCCCAGCTCGGCGTAGGACGCCCTGCCGTTCTCCCGCAGCGCCTGAATGAGCTGCCTGTCCACCGCGTCCATGCGTACTGGTGCCTTCCGTCGCCGATTGCGTTCAGGGCTCCCCGCCGGAGGCAGGGGAAGCGTGGGCTCCGTGAAATCTCCGGTAACGAATCTAAGGCATGGGCCCCGCTCCTCCTCCGACACCTCTCCTCAAGGAGGTTCCGTCGCCTCCGGGCGGTCCTGGATGAGGGTGTCCGCCGCCGCCGCGTACGCTCGGTGCCGTGACCGCTACGACCGCTCCGCCCGACCGCCGCCCCTGGATCGTCGGTGTGTCCGGGGCCTCGGGGACGCCGTAC
The DNA here is from genome assembly GCF_050698815.1 of Streptomyces sp. Classification (GTDB taxonomy): domain Bacteria; phylum Actinomycetota; class Actinomycetes; order Streptomycetales; family Streptomycetaceae; genus Streptomyces. The sequence continues at coordinate 6,954 of NZ_JBOHCV010000778.1, read as the reverse complement.
GCCGCCGCCGTGCTCCGCGCGCTGCTGCACGCAGGCGAGAGCGTGGACCTCATCGTCAGCCGGGCCGCGCGGCTGACGATCCTCGACGAGACCGGACACCCCTTCCGCGACGGGCACGCACAGCAGGACCTGCGGCGCTGGCTCGCCCGCGCCGCCGACGGCACCCCGGACGCCTTCGACCCGGACGTGTCGGCGGTACGGCACTGGCCCGCCGGTGACCTCGCGGCCGGGCCGTCCTCGGGCTCGTACCCGGTGAAGGGGATGCTGATCGTGCCGGCGAGCACGGCCTGCGTGGCGGGGGTGGCGCTGGGCCTCTCCAAGGACCTGCTGCAACGCACCGCCTCCGTGACCCTCAAGGAGCGGCGCCCCTTGGTCGTCGCCGTACGCGAGACACCACTGAACGGGCAGACCCTCAGGCATCTGGTCACCCTCGACGAGGCGGGCGCGGTCGTGCTCCCCGCCTCACCCGCCTTCTACGCGGGGGCGACCACCATCGCGCACCTGGTCGACTTCGTCGCGGGCCGCGCGCTGGACGCCGCGGGCGTACCGCACAAGCTCTACCGCCGCTGGGAAGGCGAACTGGCCGACCCCGCGCGCCGTCCGGACGACCGGCCGTCCTGAAGTGCGCCGAACCCTCCGGATTGGCGCGGCACGGCCGTGATGCGGTTGGGTCGGGGGATGCAGCTCTCCCGTCCGCCCCACGGCCCGCGGCCGCGGGCCGTCGCCGCCGCCGTGTGCTTCGCACTGCTCGCCGCTTCCGTGTCCGCCTGCGGCGCGACGGAGAAGCTGACCACGGGCCTGAAGGTGCGGAACGCCGTCGAGAAGCTCGGTGAGCGGCCCTCCGCGTCCGTCACCGCCTCGGTGGACGGATCGGCACGGCAGGCGTACGCCTTCCTCGAGCGGACGCGCGGCGACGCGGCCACGCACAAGGACGCCGTCCGGCTGGCCCGCGCCGAACTGACAGTGGCGGCCGGTTCGGGCAGCGAGGAGACGCCGCTGAAGGACATGCGGGGCTCCGACGCGACGAACGTCGCCGCGGCGCTGAACTTCGGCGGCCGGGACTTCGCCGCGGTCAAGTCGGTGCGGGACAAGCTGTACCTCCGGGTCAGCCTGCGGTCGCTGGTGCGGCAGACGGGCGGCTCGCAGGGGGCGCGGCGGACCGCGGCCGAGATCGTCGCGCTCGCGGACGATCTGCCGGTCTCGCTGGGCGGGGCACGGGACGCGCTCCAGGGGAAGTGGGTGCGGGCCGACCCCGAGCAGTTCGACGAGTTCGCGACGGCGGCTCAGACGCTGGCCGAGCGCCGCGCGAAAAGGGCGGACGACGGGAACGGCGGGAGCGACGGGCAGCAGTCGGACCGGCAGCGCGAGGAGGCCGAGCGGAGCCGGGAGTTCCGGGACGCGGTGACCGTCGGCTCGGCGCTCGACGGGCAGTCTCAGCGCGCGTTCGTGAAGGGCGTGCAGAAGCTGCTGCGCGAGCACGCGACGTTCACCGGCGAGGGCGAGCACGGCGGCGCGGACCGGGTACGGATGACGCTGCCCGGGCGCGAGTCGGCCAAGGACCTGGTCGGGGCACTCAAGGCGCTCGGCGCGGACATCGACCCGAAACGGGTGCCGGACGGTGACATCACCGCCGGTCTCGCGATCCGGAACGGACAGCTGACGTCACTCACCCTCGACCTCGGCCAGTTCACGGGCGACGGCACCAGGCTGCCGCTGCGGCTGGACTTCGGCGCCGGTGAGGCGGTCCCGGTGACGGCGCCCGGCGGCGCCAAGGAGATCGAGCCGCAGGACCTGCTGGCCGCGTTCATGTATGGCGCTCTGGGCACGGAGAACCTTTGACGTCATCCTGAGGTGCGGAACTCCACGTGCCGTCCGTGACGTTTTCCCCAGGGAGGCTCGATGACGTACGGACCAGGCTCCGACACCGGCAGCACCGGCAGCACCGGAAACAGCAGTCGCACCGGCACGACCGGGCACGGCGCGAAGGCCGCGGCCCAGCTGATCCTGCTCTGGACCGCGCTGCTGTGGCTGCTGGAGGCCGTCGACAGCGTCTCGGGGCACGCGCTGGACACCTTCGGCATCCAGCCGCGCCAGGAGAGCGAGCTCGTCGACGTGATCCCGGCGGCCTTCATGCACTTCGGCTTCGGCCACCTCGTGGCGAACACCCTGCCGCTGCTGGTCCTCGGCTTCCTCGCGGCGCTGCGCGGCACCGGCCGCTTCCTGGCCGTCGCCTTGACCATCATCGTCGTGAGCGGCCTCGGCGTCTGGCTGGTGGCGCCCGCCGCGAGCAACACCGCGGGCGCCTCCGGCCTGATCTTCGGGCTGTTCGGCTACCTGCTGGTGCGCGGCTTCGTGGACCGGCGCATCACCGATGTGGCGCTGGGCGGCGTCGTCGCGGTGCTCTACGGGTCCATCCTGTGGGGCGTGCTGCCGACCGACAGCGGCATCTCCTGGCAGGGCCACCTCTTCGGCCTGGTGGGCGGTGTGCTGGCCGCCTTCATGACCTCCAGCCGCTCGGGGTCGGGCGCGGGCGGCAAGCCCGCATGGCACTGACGCGACGCACCCGCTCAGGCGCTCAGGCGCTCAGGCGCTGAGTCCCCGCATCGCCAGGTCCAGCAGCGCGCACAGGAAGAAGGCGATGCCGATGAAGCCGTTGACGGTGAAGAAGGCGCGGTTGACGCGGGAGAGGTCGCCCGGCTTGACGATCGCGTGCTCGTACCCGAAGGTGCCCGCGACGACCAGCAGCCCGGCCCAGTAGAAGGCCCCGCCCCCGGTGAGCACGCCGAACCAGCACAGCAACGCCACCGTGACCACGTGAGCGCCGCGCGCGCCGTTCAACGAGGCGGCGATGCCGAACCGGGCCGGGACCGAGCGCACCCCGTGCGCACGGTCGGCGGCGACGTCCTGGCAGGCGTAGATCAGGTCGAAGCCGCCGATCCAGCTGCCGACCGCCAGCCCCAGCACCACCGACTCCCATGACCACGCGCCGGTGACGGCGATCCAGGCGCCGATCGGCGCGATGGCCTGGGCGATGCCGAGGATGGCGTGCGGGAAATGGGTGAAGCGCTTCCCGTACGGATAGACCACCATCGGCACCACGGCGAAGGGTGCGAGAGCGAGGCAGAGCGGGTTGAGCAGGGCGCAGGCGCCCAGGAAGACGGCGAGGGCGACCAGCGCGCCGGTCCACGCCGACCGCAGGGACATCGCGCCCGTGACCAGTTCGCGGCCGGCCGTACGCGGATTACGCGCGTCGATCTCGCGGTCGATGATCCGGTTCGCGGCCATGGCGAAGGTGCGCATCCCCACCATCGCGACGGTCACCAGCAGCAGTTCGCGCCAGTGGACGGTTCCGTCCGCCAGGAACATCGCGGTGAGCGCGGCGTTGTAGGCGAAGGGCAGCGCGAAGACCGAGTGCTCGATCATCACCAGGCGCAGGAACGCGGCGACGCCTCCGCGGGGGCGGGGAAAGCCGGCCCGTGCGCCGCCGTCCGTGGCGGTTTCGCCGCTCACAGCCCGTACTCCTTCCAGCGCTTGGTGACCCGCTCCGCGATCTCCGGGTCGGACTCGATCATGTGCGGCCAGCCGCCGTCGCGGGTGTAGCCCTCCTCGGGCAGCTTCGCGGTCGCGTCGATACCCGCCTTGCCGCCCCAGAACTGCTGGTACGAGGAGTGGTCGAGGTGGTCCACCGGGCCCTCCACGACCGTGAGGTCGCGGGAGTAGTCGACGTTGCCGAGCGCGCGCCAGGCGACCTCGTGCAGATCGCGTACGTCGCACCCGGCGTCCACGACGACGATCAGCTTCTCCAGCGAGAGCATGTGCGCGCCCCAGATGGCGTGCATGACCTTCTGTGCGTGCTTCGGGTACTTCTTGTCGATCGAGACGATCATGCAGTTGTGGAAGCCGCCGGCCTCGGGCAGGTGGTAGTCCACGACGTCCGGCACGATGATCTTGAACAGGGGCAGGAAGAACCGTTCGGTGGCGCGCCCCAGCGGTCCGTCCTCCGTCGGGGGCCGGCCCACCACGATCGACTGGAACACCGGCCGCTTCCGCATCGTCACGCAGTCGATGGTCAGCGCCGGGAACTCCTCCTGCGGCGTGTAGAAGCCGGTGTGGTCGCCGAACGGCCCCTCCGGCAGCGTCTTTCCGGGCTCCAGCCACCCCTCCAGTACGACTTCGGCGTGCGCCGGCACCTGCAGCGGCACGGTCTTGCAGTCGACCATCTCGACCCGCTTGCCCTGCGTGAAGCCGGCGAAGAGGTACTCGTCGATGTCGCCGGGCAGCGGTGCCGTCGAGGCGTAGGTGACGGCGGGCGGGCAGCCGAAGGCGATGGCGACCGGCAGCTTCTCGCCGCGCCGGGCGGCGACCTGGTAGTGGTTGCGGCTGTCCTTGTGGATCTGCCAGTGCATGCCGATGGTGCGCCGGTCGTGCCGCTGCAGCCGGTAGAGGCCGAGGTTGCGTACGCCGGTCTCCGGGTGCCTGGTGTGCGTCAGCCCCAGGTTGAAGAAGGAGCCGCCGTCCTCGGGCCAGGTGAACAGCGCGGGCAGCTGCTCGAGGTCGACGTCGTCGCCGTGCAGCACGACGTCGTGCACGGGCCCGCCCTTGACCTTCTTCGGCGGTACGTGCGCCATCGCCCCCAGCTTGCCGAAGGCTTCCCGCATGCCGACGAAGCCCTGCGGGAGTTCGGGCTTGAGCAGCCCGCCGATCTTCGCGCTGATCTCGTCGTACGAGTTCAGCCCGAGCGCCTTCAGCAGCCGCCGGTCGGTGCCGAAGACGTTCATGGCCAGCGGCATCGAGGAGCCCTTGACGTTCTCGAACAGGAGCGCCGGGCCACCGGACTTCTGCACCCGGTCGACGATCTCCCCGATTTCGAGATGCGGATCGACCTCCGCCGTGATCCGCGTGAGGTCCCGGTCCCGCTCCAGCGCCCGCAGCAGCGAGCGGAGATCGTCGTATGCCATACGTGCCAGTATCAGCCATGGCCGCGCACCTACCGGCGCCCACCCCCGCGGGTACCGGGCACCGCTACCCTTGGCCTGTCACGTCGGTCCGCAACGCCGCACCACCGGCCCGCACAGGGGGCGTCCCTCATGCTCAGGTATCTGCCGTTCATCCTCGTCCTGGCGGTGTGGATCTACGCCTTCATCGAGTGTCTGAACACACCGGAGAAAGAGGTCCGCAAGCTGCCGAAGGTCGTCTGGGTGATCATCATCCTGCTCTTCGGGCAGGTGCTGGTGGGCCCGGTCGCCTGGTTCGTGGCGGGCCGGCCCCGTAAGAACGCGCCCTACGGCGCCACCCGTCCGCACGAACGCCGCTGGGTCGCCCCGGACGACAACCCGGACTTCCTCAAGTCGATCAACGACGACGAGCGCGAACGCGACCGGGAGCGCGACCGCGGGGACGAGACCGACGGCCGGGACGACGCACCGCCCCAGGGCCGCTGACGGCAGCCGCGCCGCCGGCTCATTCGACGCCGGCGTAGGAGTGCTTGCCGGTGACGAAGATGTTGACGCCGTAGTAGTTGAAGAGGAAGCACCCGAAGGCCAGCAGCCCCAGGTAGGCCGCCTTGCGGCCCTTCCAGCCGGCGGTGGCGCGGGCGTGCAGGTAGCAGGCGTAGGCGACCCAGGTGATGAAGGACCAGACCTCCTTGGGGTCCCAGCCCCAGTAGCGGCCCCATGCGTCGCCCGCCCAGATCGCCCCGGCGACGATGGTGAAGGTCCAGAACGGGAAGACGGCCGCGTTGATGCGGTAGGCGAACTTGTCGAGCGAGGCCGACGAGGGCAGCCGCTCCAGGACCGACGTGGCGAAGCCGCCCGGGGTGCCACCGCTCAGCAGTTTCGTCTCGTACCGGTCCCGGAAGAGGTACAGCGCCGTCGAGACGAAGCCGAGGTAGAACAGCGCACCGCAGGTGATCGCCAGCGAGACGTGGATCCACAGCCAGTACGAGTGCAGCGCGGGCACGAGCTGATCGCTCTCGGTGTACAGCACCGTCACGGCCAGGCCGAGGTCGAGCAGGACGGTCGCCACCAGCGGCAGCCCGATCCAGCGGACGTTCTTCTTCGCGACGAGGAAGGCGAGATAGGCGGCGACCGCGACCATGGAGAAGGCCGTCGAGAACTCGTACATGTTGCCCCAAGGGGCACGCTGCACCGAGAGCGAGCGGGCGAGGACGCTCGCGACGTGCAGCAGGAACGCGAGGGTCGTGAACGAGACCGCGATCCGGCCGTAGAGATCGCCCTGTTCGTCGCCGGCGGCGGCACCGGGGCCGTCCGGCAGTTCGCCGCCGCGCTCGGCGGTCGCGCCGGCGGCCAGCGCGCGGTCGACGAAGCCGTGGACGCGGTCGCGCTGGGCGGGGGAGACGAGCGGACCGAGGTTCGTGGCCTCGTCCATCGGGTCGCCGACCACGAGCCGGTCGACCTTGTGCAGGAAGCGCTCCATGAACGCGTCGCGGACGCTTTGGTGGACGTAGATCCGCGTCGCCGCGGTGCAGTCCTGGCCGCAGTTGGCGAACGCGCCGACGATCGCGCCCTCGGCGGCGGCCTCGACGTCGGCGTCCTCGAACACCACGAACGGCGCCTTGCCGCCGAGCTCCATGTGCACGCGCTTGACCGTGCCGGCGGCCTCGCGCATCACGCTGGCGCCGGTGCGCGTGGAGCCGGTGACCGAGATCAGCGCGACGTCCTCGTGGCGGGCGAGCACGCCGCCCACCTCGGGACCGGGGCCGGGGATCACGTTGAGGACGCCGGGCGGCAGGCCGGCGTCGAGCGCCAGGCGGCCGAGCATGAGCGCGGTCAGCGGCGTCAGCTCGGACGGCTTGAGCACGACCGTGTTGCCGGCCGCCAGCGCCGGCCCGATCTTCCAGGCCGCCATGTTCAGCGGGTAGTTCCAGGGGGCGATCGCGGCGCACACCCCGATCGGCTCGCGCCGGATCGTGCTCGTGAGGCCGTCGAGGTACTC
>NZ_JBOHCV010000777.1:0-3668 GCF_050698815.1 Streptomyces sp. | reverse complement strand
GGCTACCGGAATCGTCGGGTCACGCTACCGGGTGGCTCGGACGCGCGACCACGCCCCTGATGGGGTGACACCAACCCTTCACCTCAGAAATCGGGCAGTGCGGAAGATATCACTCCTTACGCCGCTCGCCGCAGCTCCCGTCGTGCGTTGAACTCGCGGACGGCCGGCTGGTTCGAGAACGGCCCCGGCCGCAGGTGGAAGTCGGCCGGGTAGCCGGTACGGCGCCTCGAAGGCACCTTGGCAGGCGGTTCGGCCGCCTTCACGCCCGCATGACAGGCGTGTTCAACCACACACGGCTGCGGCTGCGCCGTCGCGAGCAGGAACAGTCGAGGCCCCGCCCGCCCCTTCACGCTCCCGGCAGCGCCGCCTGGAGAAAGTTCTCGACGACCCGGCGCCAGTCCGCCGGCCGGTCGAGGTGGACGAGGTGACCTGCCTCCGGCACCTCCGCGTACATGCCGCGGGGCAGCACACGGACCATCTCCTGGGCCTCGGCGCGGCCGAGTTCGCCGTCGATGCCACGGACGACGAGCGTGGGGCATCCCACCCTGGCCAGTTCGTCCCAGTGCGCGTCGTGCACCCATGCCTCGCGCACCGCCAGCATCTGCTGCCGGGAGAAGACCGGCCGCCAGCCGTCGTCCGCCTCCGCCATCACCTCGGCGAAGAACTCGCCGCGCGAATCCACGGGCCGCTCCAGGGACGGGTCTTCCTCGCCGAACCACCTGCGCACGTCCGCGAGCGTGGCGAAGGGCAGCGGCCACGACCCGAACCACTCCTCCCACTCCCGCTGCGACTGCTCGCCCTGCGCCGACGCCTTCATGTCACAGATGATCAGAGCGTGGACGAGGTCGGGGCGCTTGGCGGCGAGCTGCCAGGCGGTGAGGGCGCCCATGGAGTGGCCGACGAGCGCGAGCGGGGCCAGCCCGAGCTGTTCGATCGTGGCCTCGGCGTCCGCGACGAACGCCTCCCGGTCGAACGGACCGTCAGCCGGTTTGCCGCTGCGGCCGTGACCGCGCTGGTCGAGGCTGACGGCGCGGTAACGCCCGGTGAGCCAGCGGGCGGTGTCGGCCCAGTGGGCCGCGCGGCCCATCAGGCCGTGCAGCAGCAGCACACCGGGCGGGGAGCCCGGGTCGCGGCCCCCCTTGTCCTGGTCGGCGAACTCCCAGGCGGAGAGCGGGATTCCGTCCGGGCCCGTCACGTTGATCCGTCGTACCATGCGTTGTGGCACCCCCATTCCGGCTGGTCGCTCCGTCACGCTATCGAACTTCTATTCGAACGCACCGGTGTCCTGGAGAAACCCCCTCTTTTGAGTGACCGCGCTCCAGGATTGATCGAACCCGCCACGGGGAGACAGCTACCGGGAGGAGGGCCGACCCTGAGAGCTCGGGGCTCCGGGTCGCTCCTGGGGGATGGGGGGAGGCGGGGCCCCGGCTGCCGACGGCACCGGGGCCCTCGTCGTCCGCCCAGCCGGCGCTGTCACCGGCCCCCGCCTCCGGAAGACGCTGCCGCTGCCACTGCCGACCGGTTCCCCCACTCGGCACGCTTCATCGTTCGACGGCTCCCCTCCGTCCGCATATGCGTCGCCACAGCCTCGCACGCCGTGGGCACAGACGCTTGCAGTCCGGCAAAAAACAGCCCGAAAATGCCCGCCGGGATGTCCGGCGGGCAATATCGGGCAAGCAGCCCCCGGCCGTTACGACGTGGCGCAGGCCGTCAGCGCCTGGCGACGAAGACGTGCGCCGCGATGTCCGAGTCCAGCTCGGCCGCCTCACCGCTGCTGCCGATCTGCACCCCGCCCGTCGCTCCCGCGTTCACACTCACCACCGCGCCCGGCTGCACACCCGCCCGCCGCAGCGTGTACATCAGCTGGGCGTCCATCTGGATGGGCTCGCCGATGCGGCGCACGACGACGGTCTTGCCGTCACCGTCGGTCTCCAGGTCGGTCAGGCTCACCATGGTGTCGTCCAGGAACGCCTCGGCCTCCGCCTGCTCGCCCAGCTCCTCGAGGCCCGGGATGGGGTTGCCGTACGGCGACTCCGTCGGATGCCGCAGCAGATCCAGGACGCGGCGCTCGACCGCCTCGCTCATCACGTGCTCCCAGCGGCACGCCTCCGCGTGCACCTGCTCCCACTCCAGGCCGATCACGTCGACCAGCAGGCACTCGGCCAGCCGGTGCTTGCGCATCACGCGCGTGGCCAGCCGTCGCCCCTCCTCGGTCAGCTCCAGGTGCCGGTCGCCGGCCACCCTGACCAGCCCGTCCCGCTCCATCCGCGCCACCGTCTGGCTCACCGTCGGGCCGCTCTGATCGAGCCGCTCGGCGATCCGGGCCCGCATGGGCACCGCGCCCTCCTCCTCCAGCTCGAGGATGGTGCGGAGATACATCTCCGTGGTGTCGATCAGTCCGGACATGCGTGCCCCTCATCAGTACGTGCGCTGGCCCTGCCCCAAGTCTGACGCATCGGACGGACAACCGTGCCGCCCCGGAGGTGATGCCGTCTTGACACGGCACTGGTCCAGACCTCACCGTGATCGCGGCGGTGACCGGGACGCCCGGGACGGGCGGCCCGTCCGCCTCCCGGCACACGACGCGAGGGGCTGGTGCGGGATGACCGAGAACACGCTGGCGGGCGACTTCTTCGACGCCGCGATAGCCCTGCTCCAGCAGGTCAGGGACGGCGAGCGGGAGAGCATCGCCGCCGCCGGGGCGCTGCTCGCCACGACCGTCGCGGACGGCGGCCGTGTCTTCGCCTTCGGAGCGGGCCACTCCTCCCTCCCGGCCCAGGACGTCGTCTACCGCGCGGGCGGCCTCGCCGTCATGAACCTGCTGCCGGTGCCGGGGGCCGTCGGCGTCGACGTCCGTCCCGCCACGCTCGGCAGCGCCCTGGAGCGCGTCGACGGCCTCGCGACCGCGGTCCTGCGCTCCAGCCCCGCGCGCGCCGGTGACCTCCTGTTCGTCGTCTCCCTCTCGGGCCGCAACGCCCTGCCGGTGGAGATGGCCATGAGCGCGCGCGCTCTCGGGCTCAGGGTCATCGGGGTGACGTCCGTCGCCTACACCGAGCACACGGAATCACGCCATTCGACCGGGACCTTCCTCAAGGACCACTGCGACATCGTGCTCGACAGCCGGATATCCGTGGGTGACGCGGAGTTGAGCGCCGAGGGCATCGCGGCGCCGTTCGCGCCCGCCTCGACCGTGGTGACCAGCGCGCTGATGCAGGCCGTGGTCGCCACCGCCGCGGGTGACCTCGCCGCCCGCGGCCTCGAACCGCCGATGCTCCGCTCCGGGAACGTCGACGGCGGCCACGAGTGGAACGCCGAGGTGATGACGCGGTACGCGGACAGGGTGTTCTACGGCTGACGGCCCGCCACCGGCCCACCGGCCCGCCGCCGCCCGCCGCTACCGCCGGCGGACGCTCCGGGCCAGGTCGACCGCCACGGCGATGCGGACCGCGATGTCCTCCGCGTACGCCGCGTCCGTACGGTCGAAGGAGCGGCGGCTGGAACCGCGCAGGAAGGTGACCACGCCGAGGGTGCGGCCACGGCTGCGCAGCACCGCGCACAGTCCGTGCATCGTGCCCTCCGGCCACTTGCGGGCCGTTGCCCAGCCTTCGATCACGCTGCCGCCTCCGGCTCCTTCGCCGCGGCCCTGCTCGCCTCTGTCCGGGAAGATC
>NZ_JBOHCV010000776.1:0-5100 GCF_050698815.1 Streptomyces sp. | reverse complement strand
GGGCCGAGCTGGTGCTGATCGTGCCCGGCGCGCTGCTGACCGGCGACCGGCTGCGGCGGCTGTCCTGGGCGGCCCATGACGCCGGACTGCCGCTGGCCATCGCCTCCGGACTGACGGAGGTGGCGCTGCGCCGGGTCCGCCCCTCGACGGCCGCCGGGCTGAACCTGCTGCACATCGCGCCGCCCGTACGCGGCGGACCGCAGCTGGCGATGAAGACGGTGCTGGACCGGGTGGGCGCGGCCTGCGGACTGCTGCTGCTGGCACCGCTGTTCGCGCTGGTGGCCGCGGCCGTACGGGTCGGCTCGCCGGGCCCCGTGCTGTACCGGCAGACCCGGGTCGGGCACCTCGGCTCGCCCTTCACCATGTGGAAGTTCCGCTCGATGGTGGAGGCCGCCGACCGGCTGCGGCCGGCGCTGGCCGCTGCCGACGAGCAGGACGGGCCCATGTTCAAGATCCGCCGCGATCCACGGGTGACGCGGGTGGGGCGGCTGTTGCGCCGTACCTCGCTGGACGAGCTGCCGCAGCTGGTGAACGTACTGCGCGGCGAGATGTCACTGGTCGGGCCGCGGCCGCCGCTGCCGGAGGAGGTGGCCGGCTACGACACCGCCGCACTGCGGCGGCTGTGCGTCAAGCCCGGGCTCACCGGGCCCTGGCAGGTCGGCGGGCGCTCGGACCTGTCCTGGGACGAGAGCCTGGCGCTGGATCTGCGGTACGCGGACAACTGGTCGATCACCACCGACCTGGACCTGCTCGCCCGCACCGTCCGTGCGGTCGTCGACGGCCGCGGCGCGTACTAGGAAGCCGGGGAGAGCGAGTGCGAACGCAGCCACCACGCGTAGGTGTCCCGGATGCCGTCGGCGAGCCCGACCTGGGGCCGGAAGCCGAGCGCGCCGAGCCGGGAGACGTCCAGCAGCTTGCGCGGGGTGCCGTCGGGCTTGCCGGTGTCGAAGGCGATGCGCCCCTCGAAGCCGACCACCTCCCGCACCGTCCCGGCGAGTTCGCGGATGGTCAGGTCCTCGCCGCGGCCGACGTTGACCGGGGAGTCCTCGTCGTACTCCCGCAACAGCAGGGTGCAGGCCCGGGCGAGATCGTCGACGTGCAGGAACTCGCGGCGCGGTGTGCCGCTTCCCCACAGCACCACCTCCTCGCGCCCGTCCCGCTTCGCCTCGTGGAAGCGGCGGATCAGGGCGGGCAGTACGTGCGAGGTGGCCAGGTCGAAATTGTCGCCGGGGCCGTAGAGGTTCGTCGGCATAGCGGAGATGAACGACGCGCCGTACTGCCGCCGGTAGGCACCCACCTGCGCGATGCCGGCGATCTTGGCGAGCGCGTACGGCTCGTTGGTCGGCTCGAGCGGGCCGGTCAGCAGGGCCTCCTCGGTGATCGGCTGGGGGGCGAGCCTGGGGTAGATACAGGACGAGCCGAGGAAGAGCAGCCGGGCCACACCGGCGGCGTGCGCCCCGGCGATCACGCTCAGCTGGATGCGCAGGTTGTCCTCCAGGAAGGGCACCGGTTCGGTGCTGTTGGCCATGATGCCGCCCACCTTCGCCGCCGCCAGTACGACGGCGTCGGGGCGGGACCGGCGCAGAAAGCTCTCGGTGCCGGCGGCGTCGCGCAGATCCAGCGCCGCACGGTCGCGGGTGAGCACGTCGTGGCCCTCGGCGGTGAGCCGGCGGGCGACCGCGGAGCCGACCAGGCCGCGGTGACCCGCGACGAAGACCCGGGCGGAGCGAGGCAGCAGCGGGGTGGATGGCGCTATTTCCGTCATACCACCGAACCCTGCCAGATCCCCGGGCGGATGAGACCGGAATATCGGAACGCCGGGCGACGCCCGGCGTCGACGGGGAATGACGGAGGGCATCGCGAATGACCGGTACGACAGGGAGACGGACCCTGGGGGTCCCAGCGGCGAAGCCGGCGGGAAAGAGCGCGCTGATCACCGGCATCACCGGGCAGGACGGCTCGTACCTCACGGAGCTGCTGCTCTCGAAGGGCTACACGGTGCACGGACTGGTGCGCCGTTCCTCGTCCTTCAACACCGCCCGGCTGGACCATCTTTACCAGGACCCGCACGAGGAGCACCGGTCCCTGGTGCTGCACCACGCCGACCTCAGCGACGGAGTGGCCCTGGTCAACCTGCTGCGTGACCTGCGTCCCGACGAGGTCTACAACCTCGGCGCCCAGTCTCACGTCCGGGTCTCCTTCGACTCCCCGCTCTACACCGGTGACGTGACGGGCATGGGGGCGCTGCGGCTGCTGGAGGCGATCCGGGCCAGCGGCATCGACACCCGCATCTACCAGGCGTCGTCCTCGGAGATGTTCGGCGCGGCCCCGCCTCCGCAGAATGAGCGCACGCGCTTCCACCCGCGCAGTCCGTACGGCTGCGCCAAGGTCTTCGGCTACTGGGCGACGGTCAACTACCGCGAGGCGTACGACCTGTTCGCGGTGAACGGCATCCTCTTCAACCACGAGTCACCGCGCCGCGGGGAGACTTTCGTGACCCGCAAGATCAGCCGTGCGGTGGCCCGCATCGATGCGGGACTTCAGAAGCGGCTCTATCTCGGCAACCTGGACGCGGTGCGGGACTGGGGCTACGCCCCCGAGTACGTCGAGGCGATGTGGCTGATGCTCCAGCACGACACCCCGGACGACTATGTGGTCGCCACCGGGGAGGCCGGCACGGTGCGCGACTTCCTCGCCGCGGCCTTCGCGGTGACCGGGCGCGACTGGCGGGAGCACGTGGAGTTCGACGCGAAGTACGAGCGGCCCAGCGAGGTCGACGCGCTGATCGGCGACGCGGGGAAGGCCGAGACGGTGCTGGGCTGGAAGCCGACCGTGCTGTGGCCGGAGCTGGCGCGCGTGATGGTGGAGGCGGACATCAGCGCGCTGGAGGCGGAGCTGGCGGGCGCGACGGTTCGGGTAGACCGGTGAGCTCCAGTGAGCGCTCCAGTGAGCACAACCGCATGACACGGACAACTGAAGACACAAACCGAGGGGGGCTCATGAGGAGCCGCAGCAACAGATCACAAGGGCGGCGGGCGGTGACCGTCGGCTCGGTACTCGCGCTGGTCATGGGGTCGTTGACCGCCGTGCAGGCGGTCACCGGCGCACAGGACGCGGCGGCGCTCACCCCGCCCGTCGCGATGACCGCGGACGAGCTGCCGACCTGGCAGACGAACGGCATCGTCTGGGCGGCCGCCCAGGCGGGCGGTGTCGTCTTCGCCGGCGGCACCTTCTCCGCCATCCGCCCGCCGGGCTCTCCCGCGGGCAGCAACGAACGGCGGGCGCTCAACTTCGCGGCCTTCGACGCCGCGACGGGAGCGCCCACGGACTGCAAGCTGGACTTCACCATCGGCTCGGGCACGGCCAAGGTGGCCGCCCTCGCCGTCTCCCCCGACGGCGAAACCCTCTACGCGGGCGGCTCGTTCGGCGCCGTGAACGGCACGGGCGTGAGCAGTCTCGCGGCCATCGACATCGACACCTGCAAAGTGCGAACCGGCTTCCGGCCCGCCGTGCCCGCACCGGTGCGCGCCCTCGACGTCGCACCCGACGGGAAAACCCTCTACTTCGGCGGCGACTTCACCAAGGTGGCCGGGCAGGCCCGCGGGCGTTTCGCGGCGGTCACCGCCGGCGGCGCGCTGCTCCCCTGGAACCCGAAGGCCGACCGGCCGGGCCGCGCCCTGAAGGTGCTGCCGGGTACCGGCCCGGGCGGCGTCCAACGGGTCGCCATCGGCGGCGACTTCAACTGGCTCGGCACAACCACCTGGTCGCACGCGCTGGCCGTCGTCAACGCCACGTCGGGCGGGCTGGTCCGCTCGTACTCCGGATTCATCCATCCCGCCTCCGTCGTGAAGGCCATCACCTCCGACGCGACCGGCTTCTACACCGGAAACGAAGGCAGCGGCGGCGGTGTCTTCGACGGCCGGATCGCCTTGGACCTCGACGACCTGAACCAGCGCTGGCGCGACACCTGCCTCGGCGCCACGCAGTCCGTCGCGGTCTACCGCTCCGTGCTCTACAGCGGTTCGCACGCCCACGACTGCTCCTCGATGGGCGAGTTCCCCGAGGGCCCGCGGCGGCATCTGCTCGCGGAGTCGGTCGGCAATCCGAAGCTGCTCGGCTGGTTCCCGAACACCAACGGCGGCCTCGGGGAGCAGCTCGGGCCGCGGGCGATGACGGTCTCCCCGTCCGGCGGCACCGACTACATGTGGACGGGCGGCGAGTTCACCACCGTCGACGGCAAGGCGCAGCAGGGCCTCACCCGGTTCGCCAACACCCCCGACACCGGGGTTCCCTACGTGCCCTCGCAAGTCACCGCCTCCACCACGACAGCGGGCAAGGTGCGGCTGAACTGGCGCTCCAGCCTGGATCTGGACGACAGCAAGCTGACCTACCGCGTCTACCGCAACGGCAGTGCCACCCCGCTGCACACCACCACCGGCGAGTCCGTGCCCTGGCGGCGTCCGCAGCTGACCTTCACCGACACCTCGGTCACCCCCGGGTCGGCCTACAGCTACCGGATCACGGCAAGCGACGGCACCAACACCAGCGGGCTGTCCGCCAAGGTGACCGTCACCGCCCGGAGCGCGGCGGCCCTGGGGGCACGATGACGAGGGTACGGACAGCCCTGGTCGCGCTGGCCTCCGGTACGGCACTCCTGCTGACGGTGACGGGCTGCGCGGAGGGCGGCGGTGGCGACGACAGGCCGAAGCCGTCCAGCGCGCGGACCGCCGATGCGAGGGGCGAACAGGAGGCGCGGGCCGAAAGCCCGGGAAAGCCTGCCGCGTCGGCCAAGCCCAGGGCGGCCGAGACTTCCAGGACGCCCAAGGTCCCGAAGGGTCGACTGACCCCGGCGACGGGCTCGTTCACGAAGAAGCAGCAGAGGTATCTGGAGGGGCGGGTGCCCAAGGGCATCGATCCGGCGGCCATCGCGGTCAGCGGTGAGGAGATCTGCCAGCGCATCACCCGTACCGAGGAGGCGGACCGCAAGGCCGTCATCGACGCGATCAGGACCGGGGAGATCGCCGGCGCCAAGCCGGCGATCACCCATCTGTGCCCGCAGCACAAGGACCTGCTCACGGCGGCCGGCGCCTGATCCGGGCC
>NZ_JBOHCV010000775.1:0-1892 GCF_050698815.1 Streptomyces sp. | reverse complement strand
GCCCGGAAGGCAGGGGGCGGGCCGCACGCGGGCCGCTCAGGACCCTCTCAGGACTGAGGCCGTCGACCGTGGTTGGCGGCGTTCTTACGGCGTGCCTTCTTCTTACGGCGCCGCTTCGATGACATGTCGGCTCCTTCTTCTCGTGACGCTTTCCACCAGGGGGGTCTCGCCCGTGGTGATCACTGACTCTCGTACCCCACCGTCGCGAGCCCACCCGCTCCCCGTGCAAGAACGGGAAGGTTCGACATGTGTCAAAATAGACACATGTCGAATGCGAATGCGAAAGCGCTGCCGCTGCTGGAGTCGGAGGTGGCACCGTGCTGCCCGCCGCTGACCGAACGCCCCTTCACCGCGGAAGAAGCCGAGCGCACCGCCGCGATGTTCAAGGCGCTCGGTGATCCGGTACGCCTGCGCCTGTTCTCGCTGGTCGCCTCCTATCCGGCGGGCGAGGCGTGTGTGTGCGACATCTCCGATGTAGGTGTCTCCCAGCCCACCGTCTCCCACCATCTGAAGAAGCTCCGGGAGGCGGGACTGCTGGTCTCGGAGCGGCGCGGGACCTGGGTGTACTACCGCGTCGAGCCCTCGGTCCTTGCCGCGATGGGCCGGATACTCGGGTGCGTCGCCGCGTGAGTGATCAGCACACCCGCACGGCAGTCGTCATCCGGGCGATGAACGCGGCGCACGCGGACCAAGTCCTGGCCGTCTACCAGGCGGGCATCGACGAGGGCAACGCGACCTTCGAGACCGCCGCCCCCACCTGGGCCGCGTTCGACGCGGCCAAGCTCACCGGGCACCGGTTCGTCGCCCTGGCTCCGGGCAGCCGCCGCGTATGCGGCTGGATCGCCGTAGGGAAGGTCTCCGAGCGGCCCTGTTACGCGGGGGTGGTCGAGCATTCGGTATACGTGGCCCCCGAGGCGCGCGGCCTGGGAGTGGCCCAGGCGCTGCTGGAGGTGCTGATCGCCTCCACCGAGGCTGCCGGGATCTGGTCCATCCAGGCCGGCATCTTCCCCGAGAACACCGCCAGCGTCGCCCTGCACCTGCGCGCGGGGTTCCGGACCATCGGCACGCGCGAGCGCGTCGGCCGCCACCACGGAGTCTGGCGCGACGTCCAGCTCCTGGAGCGCCGCAGCCCTCTCGTCGACTGAACCTTCCTTTGGCCTTCCCCGCACCGGAAGCGCACCATGGTGACTGAGGGGGCCCTTTCGGTGCCGTTGCCCGTAGAACCCTCGGATGGTGCCCGGACCCCGGAGCGCGACCGCCGGAGGTGCAGAGCGGTGACCAAGTTCATGGACGTTCATCACGGAATGCGCGGCATCACCTCGGACCAGCTGGACGCGGCCCATCGGGCGGACCTCGCGATCGAGGACGAGGAGGGCGTGCACTTCGAGAAGGCCTGGGCCGACCCGGAGTCGGGGACCGTCTTCTGCCTCTCCGAAGGCCCCTCGGCCGGAGCCGTCCGGCGCGTACACGAACGGGCCGGGCACGCCGCCGACGAGATCCACCCCGTCCCGCTCAGCGTGTGACCCCGGCGCTGCCGTACGTGGCCGGCTACGCGAAGGAGCAGGGCAGCAGCCAGGGAACGTGCACAGTGCAGGATTCGCGCGCGCCCCGCGCGCGCAGAGCAATGACAGGAGGCAGGACGATGACATTCGTTCAGATCATCGAGTACGAGACGACTCGCGCGGACGAGTTGGACGCCGTCTTCGACCAGTGGCTGAGCGCCACCGAAGGCAAGCGCACCGTCATGCACGAGCTGCACACGCGTGACCGCGAGAACCCCTCCCACTTCGTCGACATCGTCGAGTTCCCCTCCTACGAGAAGGCGATGGAGAACAACGACCTGCCGGAGACGCAGGGCGTCGCCGAGCAGATGCGCGCTCTGTGCACCGGCG